>JAILMQ010000239.1 GCA_024692605.1 Eubacterium sp. | reverse complement strand
CATCTGTAAATTCATAGTCTCCTGTATGATATGCATCCGTAACCATAAGGGGAATACGGTTATACACATCTTGTACAACTTTAACATTTTCAGGAAAACAAATAGCATCCACACTGTTGTGGTCAAGCTCCACAGGTGTTTCAAAATAAATAAGTCCCTTAAAATCCCTTAGATGTTCAAGTATCTCCTGAACAGCATAGGAATTGTATGCATAAAGAGATGATGCAAGGATAAGGATATCTGTTTTTATATCTTCCTTTATAAACTCTGCCAGATCATCAATATTCCTTATATAAAGACCATCTGTTTTTAAAATCAGTTCATTATAATCCTTAATAGAATAATCACCCCTGTTGATATATGGAAGGGCTATTATTATATTTGAAGTATTAATTTTATCTATTCTTTCCAGGGTATTTTTAGTATCAAGCCTTCCAAGTCCCATATCAAGATATATATAATCAAACCGGCCGGAATCTATGGCCAGCATATAATCCAGCTGTTCGGGTGTAGAAACCGATATATGAGTTTCAATACCGTTACCCTGATTTTTTTCAGAACATACTCTGTCTTTAGGAACCATGTTATAAAAAGACCGGAAGGAATTTATATCGGAAGGATTTCTATAATAGGAAGAGACTATCTTCTCCTTCATATAGCTAAGTCCCTGTCGTCTCAGCTTTTTAAGAGATGAAACCGGAAGGAAGGAATTATTATCATTATTTATTATTAATTCTTCTATTACAAAGTCCTCTTCTCCGGTTCGAAGTATCTTATCCTTTATATCTTCATCTGATATAGGACGGGACTTGGCAGTATCGGCCACATCCCCGGTTACAGTTATGGTTATTTCATCCTTAACCGTCTCATCGAGTTTGCAGGATAATTTAAGCTCAGTTTTCTCACCGCAGCATATGTTCATCTGACCCTTAAGTCCTATCTTATCTCCGGAATCAATAAGAGCTCTCAGTTCATTCTGAAGCTTAAGACATCTGGTTCTGTATATATCAGTACCGGGTTTTATCCGCCTTGTTTCAGGAGCAGACATTTCCACAAAGCCGCCTTTCTCAAAATCCTTTCCGGATGTGATGGAGATTGGTTGAGTTATGTCAACCATAAATTCATCACCCTTATATATATCTACATCAGCCTTAAAACTGATCTTTCCGTTCTTTATACCCTTGATCCTGCCGGCATGAACACCACGTCTACCCGGCATACTTTCATCGATCAGACTATCCTTTCTACTATGAAATGTTTTATCCAGCATCAGATATCCTGAAGTAAAACCACCCCTGTTAAAGGTATCCAGCAGCTTCTTTTCCATCTTAGAAGCCTTTGCTTTAGAAAAGCAGCCCTGCATGTAGTCTTCAACCATCTGCTTATATGCATCTGTAACTGCTGCCACATAGTATTCATTTTTCATTCTGCCTTCTATCTTAAGAGAATCTATTCCGGCTTCGATAAGCTCAGGAATATACTGGATGGTACACATATCCTTCATGGAGAATTTGTAGCTTCCATCATATCTCATTCTGCAGGGCTGGGCACATCTTCCCCTGTTACCGCTTCTTCCGCCGGCCATGGAACTCATAAGACATCTTCCGCTATAGCAAAAGCACATGGCCCCGTGAACAAAAGCCTCCAGTTCAAGCTTAGAGTTCTCCTTGATATAGCGCATCTCCTTCAGGGACATTTCCCTTGCTGCTACTACACGCTCTGCTCCCATTTTTTCCGCAAGAAACATACCATTTATACCGGTGATGTTCATCTGTGTACTTGTATGTATGGGAAGTGCCGGGAAACATTTTCTTATCATTCTGAGCACGCCAAAATCCTGAACAAGAACAGCATCAAGTCCATGTTCATAAAGCGGCACAAGCTCATCATAAAGGTAAGTAAATTCATCATCCTTTAAAAGGGTGTTGGCTGTCAGATATATCTTCACTCCATGGAGATGTGCATATTCAATTGCAGCTATCAGTTCAGCGCTGCTGAAATTCCGGGCGAAGGCTCTCGCTCCAAAAGAATTCCCCGCTAAGTAACATGCATCAGCACCGGCAGCTACCGCTGCATTTAGCGCTTCTTTGTTACCACACGGGGCAAGAATTTCGGGTTTAATTACTTTCATCAACTTTTTTCCTTTTCAGCTTCCAGCTGAACTACTTTTTTCTGAAGCTGATTGACCTGTTCTTTATATTCTTCCACAAGCTTTAATGCAGCCTCATGTTTTATCTGGGCTTCAATAACCTCATGTCTGAGTTCGTATAACTGTTGTTCCTTATCTGTATTATCGCCGGCTACCTCATCCGCCTTTGACTTAGCCTTGAAGTAATCATCTGCGATATTCAATGCAAGCAGGACTCCCTGATATTCCACATTCATTCTTCGATACTCTTCAGAAGTCTTACATTCTGCTATCTTTCCATTTATATATGTGGCCACATTCTGAAGATATTCTTCACCTTCAAAACCACTGAGTGTATAAACCTTATTATTAATTACTACTGGAATGTCTGTTTTTTTCTGACCCACTTTTTGCACCTCACATTATTAAACGTTTTCCAAATTATTTAACTAATTATCATTTATCATGGATTCATAGCCCAGATGCTTATAAGCCTTTTCAGTAACCACACGGCCTCTGGGCGTTCTGGAAAGGAGTCCATTCTTTATAAGGAAGGGCTCATATACGTCCTCTATGGTACCTGAATCCTCACCTATTGCAGCAGCCAGAACCTCAAGTCCTACAGGACCTCCTTTAAAGTTCAGGATGATGGTCTGAAGAAGATTTCTGTCAGTATCATCAAGTCCAAAGCTGTCTACATCAAGCTTATCCAAAGCACCCTTGGCAACATTATAATCAATTTGACCTTCATGTTCAACCTCTGCAAAATCACGAACTCTTTTCAGAAGTCGATTGGCAAGTCTCGGTGTACCTCGTGATCTCTTTGCTATCTCAAGAGCGCCCTCATCGTCTATCTTTATTCCCAGCACATTTGCTGATCTTATAATAATAGCCATCAGGTCACCAACGTTGTAAAACTCCAGCCTGTTTACAACTCCAAATCTGTCTCTTAATGGAGCTGAAAGCATACCTGCTCTTGTGGTCGCACCTATAAGGGTGAACTTAGGAAGATCCAGTCTGATGGACTTTGCCTGCTCGCCTTTTCCGATAACTATATCAATTGCATAGTCTTCCATGGCAGGATATAACACTTCCTCAACCTGCTTATTAAGTCTATGTATCTCATCTATAAAGAGAACGTCATTCTCAGAAAGCTGACTGAGTATAGCTGCCAGTTCTCCCGGTTTATCAATAGCCGGACCGGAGGTAACCTTTATACTAACCCCCATCTCCTCAGCTACTATAGTGGCAAGGGTTGTCTTTCCAAGTCCGGGAGGTCCATATAAAAGAACATGATCCAGAGGTTCATGTCTTTTTTTTGCAGCCTCGATAAATACGTGCAGATTCTGCTTAACCTTATTCTGACCTATATATTCGCTAAGACTTCTGGGACGAAGGCTTCTCTCTATAGCCTCATCTTCAGTTGTAATATCTGTTGTAATAATCCTGTTTTTCATAAATTAATCCTGTTTATCAATCATGTCTTTTAAACCAAATAAAATGTGTATATTACAGAAAACGAAGTGCAGCACTAATAATCTTTCCAACTTCCATGGACTCAGCATTTTCTACTTTCTTTACTGCTTTTAACGCATCCATGTTAGAATATCCCAGCTCACAAAGTGCCTGAACAGCATCATTCACTGCAGATGCTTCCATATCAGAATCATCACCAACATCTGAAGGATCAAAAATACTGCCTTCGGTGCTGATCTTATCCCTCAGCTCAAGAATAACCTTCTGAGCAGTTTTGGCACCTATGCCCTTGGCCTTGGAAATGGATTTCGAATCACCTGATATTACCGCAGCAACAAGATTGTCAGGCCCCAGCTCATTAAGTATGGAAAGCGCCCCCTTAGGGCCAACACTGTTTACTGAAATAAGCTGCTTAAATAAGGTTTTTTCCTGACCGGAAAGAAATCCATAAAGTGTCATGGAGTCTTCCTTAACATCCATATATGTAACAATCTTAACCTCTGAACCGACACCGGGCAATCTGCTTATCACATGATTATAAGTTAATATTTCATATCCGATACCGCCTGCATCAACAACGATACTTTCAACATTTATTTCCGCAAGAGTACCTTTCACATATGCTATCAATAGTTTTTCTCCCATTCAACTTAAAAGAGTGCTACAAAATACTTGCAGCACTCTTTTGTAAGTTCATACTCTCTCATTTTATAGGAACTCGAAGTCGTCTGCTCCTTCTTCCTCTCCATCACCAATCATAACCTTGTTTGGCTTTCTGTTGTCTTCGATCTCTCCAACAAAGACATCATCATCGTCTCCGCCGAAAACATCGTTAGAGGATTCCTCAAAGAACTTTGATGCAGCAGAACCACTATCTCCACTCATCTTGATCTTATCATCTTTAGCAGTGTCGTCTGACTTGATTTCTTCAAATGCAGCGTCAGAACTCTTTGTTTCAGCTGTTCCGGCAAGCTTATCACCTTCGTTCTTGGCAGAATCAATGATATCAGCTGCTGCCTGACGTGCCTCAGCAATAATCTTTTCCTTTTCCTTCTCAGCTTCACTCGTGTCAATATTGCCACTGGCCTTGTTCTCTAATTCGAACATCTTAACACGATTCTCTTCAATAACTTTATTAAGTTTGTCCCTCTCCTCACGAAGCTTCTTATTCTCTGTAAAAAGCTCATCATAAGCTCTGTATACAGTATCTACATACTGATCTACATCTGTTTTCTTGTAACCAAAGAGACCTTTTCCGAAGCTCTGGGACTTAATATCCATAGGTTGCATCATAATAAGTAAACCCTCCAAACATTTTTTATCCGTTCAAACGGTATTAGTCTAGAAGTTATTATAACAATAAATTTTCATACTTTCAACACATTTTTATGTAAATCGTGAATATTCATCGTCTATTCTTTTTATATTTAAGAACCTTACCGCCAACATTCGATATATACTCACATATATAAGCTTCATTTCCAAGGAAAGTATCATCCAGAAGAAGGAAGGATTCTTTATCTCTGCATCTTAATTTGTATGCAGGAAGTCCCTTCACTTCACAGTCCATCTGAGGTACAAATGGTCCTTCCTTTTCTACACATCCATCCTTTTCCAGTTTTCCGAGATAAAAATTATATGAACCACTTTCTATGGGAACCTTAATGGTTGCCAGTTTTCCCTCCCCTCTTATCTCTATTCCATAGGCATATGTAATAAGAGGTCTTACAAGGGCCATGTCAAACTGAATGTCGAAACACAGCTTCATCTTTTCACTATTGGGAGAGACTTCGGTATAAAGCTTTTTATAATGGAAAAGTCTCTTTGATATGAAATCAATGGCCAGCATACAGGAAATTAGGATCATTCCCTCCATATCATCACGGTTATGTCGAAGCACCAGTTCGCGGTTCCTTTCATCCTGCATAGCAAGATAGCTTAGATATACATCGATGAGCTGACCGCCATTATACATATCTACTCTGTTTATTCCGATATATTTTTCAACTGTTTTCTGTTTTATATTCGGCAGCCCCAGAGCGAATTTATACTGGCGGACCATTTTCATAAGGTCATAGCTTTCTATAGAACGAAAATTATCAGTAAGATGTATATGGAATTTGTTTTCTATAAAATCCATTCTTTTCTGTATATAAGGGATATCAAAGGTATCACCATTGAATTCCACCATAACATCGTATTCTTTTATTATAGACTGGAAAACCCTTATCATCTCAGGTTCAGACTTTCCATCATCATTAAAAAGCTGGATTATCTTCCACTTGCCGTCCTCGAATACATTTATCCCAATGATATAGGTGAAAGACTTAAAAGGCGAAAGGCCTGTAGTCTCAATATCAAACATACAGACCTTTTTGTCACCAAAGTAAGCCCTTATCATATCATATTTTTCTATTTTCGCACTATCTACTATCTCTACTATCTTTTCCATTAGCTTCCCAAAATAAAATTTTGTTTTATTTTACGATAATCTTGAAGGTAACATTCTTTTTACCGGCGTCGTGATTTTGGTCGCCGGCAGCATTTACTTTAACTTTTACTTTATATGTTCCTTTTTTTATGCCTTTCTTAACTGTAACCTTACCCGTCTTAGAATTAACCCTGATGTATTTTCTGTATTTCTTATTACCCTTAACAGATACGAGCTTATAGGACATTTTGCCCTGGCCCTTCTTTGTAAATTTAAGAACTTTTGAAACAGCAAGAATCTGATTCTTTTTCTTCGCTTTACTATATTTAACTTTAGCATTCTTACCCTTTACAGTTAGCGGGTTCTTAGCCTTTGTAATTTTAAAGGTTTTCTTTATGGTTCCTGAATATTTACCCTTTCCGCTTATAATAATAGCTGCATCTCCGGCGTTGGTATTATTCTCATATGAAACCACATAATCTTCATTTTCTTTTAAAGTATCACTTTCATACTTAACTACAACAGACTGGGTTACAGGATTTCCTGTATATTCCCTATCCATTAGTCCTTCAACAGTCATCTTATCATCTGCTAACGGGATATACGGGAAAATAAAATTAATTGATTCAAAAAAGCTTCTTCCCTGACTCTTTGAGCAATAATCCAATACTTCATCAGGAAGATCGACTCTATATGCACCATTTATACTACAAGTATTTAAAACCTCTAAAGCAGCGTAGTCCTTTTTGTCGGGTAAATAGTATTGAAAAAAATCATAGTTCCCATCATTATCCAGATCATAGTATCCTTTACCCTCCATAACATCAAGCTTAAAACCAATCATTCCGTATTCAGCCAGATCTAATAATGTGCTCATTACACAATCTATCAGATACCCATCTTCGTTTAAATAATTATACTTATAAATAGAGTCCTTTAGATCAATAGTAGTTTCTCCAAGATTTTTAGAAGCGTACCTGTCTGTACCAATAGTGTACTCAGCATGTAAAATAACCTGGTCACCACCTGCCGAATGTACATTTACCTCATCAAAAACTGCATTTGGTGTTTCAATTTTATAGTTAGAATAATCATTCTTTAAAGAACCTGCTTCACTGAAATCAGCAATCACTTCATACTCATACCTATTATTATCCTCGAATCTATCTAATGAATAAGTCGCAGGCTGCATATATTCTGACCAACGTTCATATATAGTAACATACCCATCTCTTCCTGATACCGGATAATACACAGGAAGTCTTAAAGTAGAATATATAATATAGTAACCACCAGACTGCATGTATTTATAAATTGGAGCAGGAGCAACGCTTACATCTGCATAAGTTTTCCCCGGGAGAGGAAGACGAGTACCGTTCAAAGTGATGATTTTTTTATCATTATCAAGCATGGCTTTATCAGAAGTCTCGACAGTTAAAAGATCACTTTCAAAATAATAGCCGTCTCCAAACTCAAAAACAACCTTATATGTCTTATTACTAGTATCAAATGGAACATAAAAATATACTATTCCTTCATCATCCTCAGTAAGTTCATATTTTTCTGTTTTATCTTTACTATTAGTAAAATAAATACTCGGATACGGATCTGCATTATACTCCTGAATAAATGTACTATTTCCGGATGAATTAATTACCTTATCCATATCAAAGGAATAATAAGCGCCCTCTTCTAATATCCCATCACCAACAGGACCGGTTAAATATCCGGTAATATTGTAGCTATGTGAATAATCAGCATATACATTAGTGTTTTTCGGCAGCAATACAGAAACAAACACTGCAATCAATAGTAACATTAATACTTTTTTCTTCATTATTGATTATTATCCCCCTTATTACTATTATTTTTCATATAGAATAAACCTCCTTAATTGGCCTTTTCCATAGACCACATTTGTGTTATCTGTCCCGACAGTTCCTGATAAGTCCAGCCACGTTCGCTGTTTTTATAACTGTTTGGATCATTTACTTTAAACTTTCCGTCTTTGTAACTGGATATAACAATATAGTGACCTCTGTAAGTAAAATCCCCCGGTGCCACAGAACATATAATAACTTTACCGTTTTCAAGAGCAGCAATCATATTGGATTCGCTCATAGCCAGAGATGCTCCATACATTCCAAAATCAGCCGGCGCATTGGTCATAAACCCGGAAGTGATTCCACTTCCTCCTATATAATAATGATTATCAATGGCGTACTTTGATATATAAACCGGATCATATTTTGTATTTCCGGTAAGATACAGAGCCGCCATGGACATACATACAGCACCACATGCAGAACAGCCGATCCAGCCATTACCAAACTCAATATATCCCCATCTCTTATCCCACTGGATAAGAAGCGGTACCTCATCACCTGAGGCTTCTTCAGTCAGATCCAGTTCAGGTGCATAATCCTTATACTCAGGATAAT
>JAILMQ010000226.1 GCA_024692605.1 Eubacterium sp. | reverse complement strand
TGAGTGGTGGGCTCTTAAGAAGATCTGGGATATGGGACTTCTGTACAAGGGCTTTAAGGTTGTTCCTTATTGTCCAAGATGTGGAACTCCTCTTTCATCTCATGAGGTTGCTCAGGGATATAAATCAGTTAAGGAAAGATCTGCAGTTGTTCGTTTCAAGGCAAAGGTTGCTGAAGGCGAAGAACAGTATTACTTCCTTGCATGGACCACAACTCCATGGACGCTTCCTTCAAACCTTGCACTTTGTGTGAATCCGGAAGAAAGCTACAGCAAGGTAAAAGCCTGCGATGGCTATACATATATAATGGCAGATGCTCTTCTTGATACAGTTCTTGGACCTCTTGCTGAAGAGAAGGTTAAGAATGATGAGGGAGAGATGGTTCTTAAGTATGATACATCAGCTACTGATGGAAGGGCATATGTAAAGCTTGAATCCTATAAGGGAATTGATCTTGAGGGAAGAGAGTATGAACCACTTTACGAAGCTACAGGAAAGGCTGCAGAGAAGCAGCATAAGAAGTCACATTACATCGTTGCAGATGACTATGTAACAATGTCCGATGGTACAGGTATCGTTCATATCGCACCTGCCTTCGGTGAGGACGACGGACGTGTGGGTCGTAAATATGATCTTCCATTTGTACAGTTTGTTACTGCAGAGGGAAACATGTCAGATGAGACTCCATTTGCAGGACTCTTTGTAAAGGATGCTGATCCAAAGGTTCTTGTGGATCTGGACTCAAGAGGACTTCTTTTCTCTGCACCTAAATTCGAACATGATTATCCATTCTGCTGGAGATGTGATACACCACTTATCTACTATGCAAGAGAATCATGGTTCATCAAGATGACAGAAGTTAGTGACCGTATGGTTGCTAATAACAATACAGTTAACTGGATACCTGAGGGTATCGGTAAGGGACGTTTCGGCGAATGGCTGAAGAATGTTCAGGACTGGGGTCTTTCAAGAGACCGTTACTGGGGTACTCCACTTAATGTTTGGGAGTGTGAGGACTGCGGTAAGAGAGATGCAGTTGGTTCAATAGCAGAACTTAGAGAAAAAGGAAAGATGGCAGATGGCTCTGAAGTGCCGGAGGATATCGAACTTCACAGACCATTTGTAGATGATGTTATCCTTACATGTCCTGATTGCGGAAAGCCAATGCACAGAGTTCCTGAAGTTATAGACTGCTGGTTCGATTCAGGAGCAATGCCTTTTGCACAGTGGCATTATCCATTTGAAAACGAAGATATATTTAATGACAATTTCCCTGCTGATTTCATTTCAGAAGCTGTAGACCAGACTCGTGGATGGTTCTATTCACTTATGGCTATCTCAACACTTCTGTTTGATAAGGCTCCTTACAAGAATGTAATCGTTCTTGGACACGTTCAGGATAAGGACGGCCAGAAGATGAGTAAGTCCAAGGGAAATGCGGTTGATCCGATGGAGGCACTGGAGAAGTATGGAGCAGATGCCATCAGATGGTATTTCTATACTAATTCACAGCCATGGCTTCCTAACAGATTCCATGAGGATGCTGTTCTTGAGGGACAGAGAAAGTTCATGGGAACACTTTGGAATACATATGCCTTCTATACACTTTATGCAGAGATAGATCAGTTCGATCCTACAAAGTATACACTGGACAAGGTTTCACTTTCCGTAATGGACAGATGGCTTCTTTCAAAGCTGAATACAGCCATCAAGGAGTTTGATGAGAACCTCAGTGCATATAAGATTCCTGAGTCAGCAGCTGTTCTCAGTGAGTTTGTAGATGATCTCAGTAACTGGTATGTAAGAAGATGTCGTGAGAGATACTGGGCAAAGGGAATGGAGCAGGATAAGATCAATGCTTACATGACACTTTATACAGCTATCGTCACTATATGTAAGGTTGCAGCACCTATGATACCTTTCCTTACAGAAAGCATTTATCAGAATCTTGTAAGAAGTGTAGATAAGGATGCTCCTATCAGTATTCACCTCTGTGACTATCCTGAGGTTGATGAAAGCATGATAGATACAGATCTTGAAAAGGCTATGCAGGCAGTTCTCGCTATCAAGACATTTGGTAGTGCTGCTCGTAATCAGGCTAATATCAAGAATCGTCAGCCAATAGCTAATATGTTTGTAAAGACCGGAGAAAAGCTGAACGAGTTCTATGTAAATATCATCAAGGACGAGCTCAATATTAAGAATGTAGAGTTTAAAGATGACATGTCTTCATTCTCTTCATATACATTTAAACCACAGCTCAGAACAGTGGGACCTAAGTATGGTAAGATTGTTAATGCCATCAGAACACGTCTTGCTGAGATAAAAGATGGTAATGCTGCATTCAGTAAACTTAAAGAAGAAGGTTCTCTGAAATTCGAAATAGAAGGTCAGGATGTAGAACTTACTGAAGAAGATCTTTTGATCGATATTGCAGAAAGCGGCGACTATGTTACACTCGGTGACAATTCAGTTACCGTAGTTATAGATACAAAGCTTACTCCGGAACTTATCGAAGAAGGTTTTGTAAGAGAAATCATTTCTAAAGTGCAGTCCATGCGTAAAGAGGCAGGATTTGAAGTGACAGACAGAATTACTCTTTCTCTTGGCGACAATGAGAATATCTCAAATATCGTAAACAAGAATGAAGAGAAGATTAAGGCAGCAGTTCTTGCAGATAATATCGTAATTGGAGAGGTAACGGGCTTCACTAAGGAATGGAATATTAATGGAGAGGCAGTTTCTATAGGTGTCTCTTTAGTAACAACTATTGCTTAAGGGTGATGTGATAGTAAAGGAGGATAACCCTATGAAAAAAATCGCGAAATTTGACAAAGAAGGTTTCAAGAAGGAAATAGCTTCAAGCGTTAAGATGCTTTATCGTAAAACTCTTGAAGAAGCTACACCTCAGGAAATCTATCAGGCTGTCAGCTATGCAGTCAAGGATGATATTATTGACAGATGGATAGCTACTCACAAGGTATACAAGGAGAAAAACGTAAAGAAAGTTTATTATCTTTCAATGGAGTTCCTTGTAGGGCGTGCTCTTGGAAACAACCTTCTTAATCTTGGATATTATGATGAAATCAAGGAAGCTCTTGAAGAGATGGGACTTGATATCAACTTTATCGAGGATCAGGAAAGAGATCCTGCACTTGGAAACGGTGGTCTTGGAAGACTTGCTGCATGTTTCCTTGATTCACTTTCAACTCTTGGATATCCTGCATATGGATGCGGTATCCGTTATCACTATGGTATGTTCAAGCAGGCTATCGTAGATGGATATCAGCTTGAGGAACCGGATGACTGGTTGAGAAATGGTTTCCCATTCGAGATCAAGAGAAGTGAATATGCTACAGAGGTTAAGTTTGGCGGATATGTTCGTGTAGAGAATAAAGACGGACGTAATCATTTCATTCAGGAAGGTTATACTTCAGTTCGTGCAGTACCATATGATATGCCTATCATTGGTTACGGAAATAATGTAGTAAATACACTTCGTATGTGGGATGCTGAAGCTATCACAGAGTTCAACCTTAATTCATTTGATAAGGGTGAGTATGATAAGGCTGTTGAACAGCAGAATCTTGCTAAGACAATCTGTGAGGTTCTTTATCCTAATGATAATCATTACTCAGGTAAAGAGCTTCGTCTGAAGCAGCAGTACTTCTTCGTATCTGCATCACTTCAGACAGCAATCGCTAAATTCAAAGAGAAAAATAAGAAGATAGAGGATCTTCCTAAGAAGGTTACATTCCAGATGAATGATACTCATCCTACACTTACTGTACCGGAGCTTATGCGTATTCTTATGGATGAGGAAGGTCTTGAGTGGGATGAGGCATGGGATATCACAACAAAGGCCTGTGCATATACAAACCACACTATCATGGCTGAGGCGCTTGAGAAGTGGCCAATCGAGCTGTTCTCACGTCTTCTTCCACGTATTTATCAGATCGTTGAGGAAATCAACCGTCGTTATGTACTGAAGATTCAGGAAATGTATCCTGGACAGCAGGAAAAAATCCGTTCAATGGCTATCCTTTACGATGGTCAGGTTAAGATGGCTCACCTTGCAATCGCAGGTTCATATTCAGTAAATGGTGTTGCAAGACTCCATACTGAGATTCTTAAGAAGAGAGAGCTGAAGGATTTCTATGAAATGAATCCAAAGCAGTTCAATAATAAGACAAATGGTGTTACTCAGAGAAGATTCCTGGCACACGGCAATCCGCTTCTCGCTCAGTGGCTGAATGAGAAGATTGGTGAAGAGTGGATTACAGACTTCTCACAGATGAGCAAGCTCAAGACATTTGTTGATGATAAGAAATATCAGCAGGAATTCATGAACATCAAGTATCAGAACAAGCTTCGTCTTGCTAAATACATTAAGGAGCATAATGGTATTGATGTTGATCCTAACTCAATCTTTGATGTTCAGGTTAAGAGACTTCATGAGTATAAGAGACAGCTTCTCAATATTCTTCATGTAATGCATCTCTATACAGAACTTAAAGAAAATCCTCAGTTTGATATGTATCCAAGAACATTTATCTTCGGTGCAAAGGCAGCAGCAGGATATAAGAGAGCTAAGCTTACCATCAAGCTTATTACTTCCGTTGCTGATGTTATCAATAATGATCCTTCCATCAACAACAAGATCAAGGTTGTATTTATTGAGGACTACAGAGTATCAAACGGTGAGATTATATTTGCTGCAGCTGATGTTTCAGAGCAGATTTCCACAGCTTCAAGAGAGGCTTCAGGAACAGGAAACATGAAGTTCATGATCAACGGTGCTCCTACTATTGGTACTATGGACGGTGCTAACGTTGAGATCGTTGAAGAAGTTGGTGCAGACAATGCATTTATCTTCGGTCTTTCAGCTGACGAAGTTATGAAGTTCGAACGTGAAGGCGGATATAATCCATGGGATGTTTATAACAACAACCAGAATGTACGTCGTGTTCTTACACAGCTCATTAATGGAACTTACAATGATGATACTGAACTGTTCCGTGATCTTTATGATTCACTTACAAAAGAAGACGTATACTTCATCCTCAAAGACTTCGATTCATATGCAGAGGCTCAGATGAGAGTAGATGCTGCATATAGAGACGAGGCTCGCTGGGCACGTATGGCTATGATGAATACAGCATGTTCAGGTAAGTTCTCATCAGACAGAACTATCGAGGAATATGTAAAGGGCATCTGGAAGCTTAAAAAAGTAGAAGTTGATATTGACTAGGTTACTTATAAAGGAGAGACATCAGAGATGATGTTTCTCCTTTTTTGAGATAATTGATATGAACCTGCAGGAAACATCCTGTGGTAGTAGAGGAGAGGGTATGAAATTAAAAGAAGGAGTCAGGTACGTTCCTAAGCAGACTAAGCTGCAGAAGGAGCTGACGAAGGTAAGAGAAAGTCTTCAGGCTCAGGTAGACGGCCCCATGGCTTTGTCACCCAAACGTGAAGAACTGGAAAGCTTAATAAGGTCTATAGATGCTATTATTCCAAACCTGCTTAGATATGAGGTGATGGCAAAAATAGAAAAGGAGAAACAGGAATAAACTTATATTTCACTTGCCTAAAGGTATGAATTATGATAATATTCCTTTTAGTTAAAAATGAAGATAGGAGAAAGAACTATGGAGAGAATAAAGACTCTTGAGACAAAAGATCTCTGTGAAAGCGCAAAGACAGGTGGATGTGGCGAGTGCCAGACATCATGCCAGAGTGCTTGCAAAACAAGTTGTGGTGTTGCAAACCAGAAGTGTGAGAATACTACAGAGAAGTAAATTGTTTTGAAGTATACGCGCCGCCGCAAAAGGCGGCGCGTTTCACGTTGTATACTTTTTTGTATTTAACTGCATATCCGGAATCACATATATATGCAATTATATAGAATATACAATAGTAAATTCGCGAGTGAGTTTGCGGAGCAAAGGTCACGATGTTTGTCTGAGGGACCGTTTCGGGTCTCGGCGCTTAGCGATTCACAAGCTTTGCGATGTGAGAGCTTAGCGAATGGAGCGTAAGCGAAGTGGTCCGCTAGGGGTGACCCGAAATCGAGAGAAAACGATGTCCTCTCAGACAAATAGGCGTGACCGTGAAGCATAAACTCACCGCGGAAACAATATTCAAAAAAGTATACATTATGAAATAAGGAGTGGATTATGGTTCATCAGTATAAATTGAATGGTTATAATATTGTTCTGGATACGTGTTCGGGTTCGGTGCACAGTGTGGATGACGTGGCCTACGACATCATTGAGATGTTTCCGGATACGGAGGAGGATGAAATTGTTTCCATTATTATGGATAGATATGGCGACAGGGAGGATGTTACTGAGGAGGATGTGCATCTCTGTATAGATGACGTGCGTACGCTTAGAGATAATAACAAGCTCTATACCCCTAACACTTATTCTCCTCTTGCGGGTGAGTTCAAGAGAAGAAGTGGTGATGTTATCAAGGCTCTCTGCCTGCATGTTTCACATACTTGTAATCTGAACTGTGAATACTGTTTTGCCAGTCAGGGAAAGTACAATGGTGAACGTGCTCTCATGAGTTTTGAGGTTGGAAAGCAGGCTATTGATTTCCTTGTGGCTCATAGTGGAACCAGGCATAATCTTGAAGTGGACTTTTTCGGGGGCGAGCCTCTTATGAACTGGGATGTTTGCAAGCAGATTGTTGAATATGCTCGTTCTATTGAAAAGGAAGCTGGAAAGAATTTCCGTTTTACACTTACCACAAACGGAATGCTTATAGATGATGAAGTGATTGAATATTGTAATAAGGAAATGAGTAATGTGGTTCTCAGTCTTGATGGTCGTAAGGAGGTTCATGACAGAACCAGAGTAGATTATCAGGGAAATGGAAGCTGGGACAAGATCATTCCTAAGTTTAAGAAACTGGTGGATGCCCGTGGCGGAAAGAATTATTACATGCGTGGCACATTTACCCACCTTAATACTGATTTTACTGAGGATATTTTTACCATGGCGAATCTGGGCTTTAAGGAGCTTTCCATGGAGCCTGTTGTAAGTAAGCCCGGGGATGAGCTGGCTCTTACAGAGGAGGACCTTCCTGTTCTTAAGGAGCAGTATGAGATCCTTGCAAAGGAAATGCTGAAGCGGGATATCGAAGGGAATGGTTTTACATTTTACCATTATATGGTGGATCTGAAATCAGGCCCATGTATATATAAGCGAATTTCAGGCTGTGGTTCAGGAACTGAGTATATGGCAGTTACTCCGTGGGGAGACCTGTATCCATGTCATCAGTTTGTTGGAGATGAAAAGTATAAGCTTGGAGATATATGGACCGGGGTTACAAATAAGGAAAGACAGGAAGAGTTCCGGGTATGTAATGCCTATGCAAGAGAGGCATGTAATGACTGCTGGGCACAGCTTTATTGTTCCGGTGGCTGCGCAGCAAATGCTTATCATGCAGCAGGAGATGTTCAGGGAATATATGAATATGGCTGCGAGCTTTTCAAGAAGAGAATTGAATGTGCGATTATGATTCAGGTGGCTCATGATGCTCTGGGATTAGAACCGGTTAGTGGTGCAACTGCAGGCGATACTGATTGTGACGGATGTGAAGAAAGCTGCGAAGAATAAAATATGACTATTTCAGATTATATAAATGAATATTCTGACTCAGATACCACCAGGCTTCATATGCCGGGGCATAAGGGCAGCTTTGGATACCGGGATGATATTACTGAGATTAAGGGTGCTGACAGTCTGTATACGGCGGATGGTATTATTGCGCAGAGTGAGAGGAAAACCTCTGAACTTTTTGGGACGAGGAATACATTTTACAGTACCGAAGGTTCCTCTCAGGTAATCAAAGCTATGTGCTTTCTGGCACTTCAGTATTATTATCAGGGAATTCAGGGTAGCGGTGCCACAGAGGATTTGCAAAAGAAAACTCCTACAATTTTAGCAACAAGAAATGCGCATAAATCCTTTATATATGCATCCATGCTCCTTGGGTTTAAGATTCGGTGGATTGCACCGGAGGATGAAACTTTTTCTCTTTGCAGATGCAGTGTTTCTGCTGAAAAACTTGACCTGGATTTAAAGAAATATATTGAAGACTGCAGGAATAGTGGTAAGGAACCGGATATCGCTGCAGTTTACATAACTTCGCCGGATTATTTAGGGAATATTTTAGATATTAAGGGTATTGCTGAGGTTGCACATAAGTATGGACTTCTTCTTTTATGCGATAATGCCCATGGTTCATATCTTAAATTCCTGAAGGAGGATATTCATCCCATTACACTTGGGGCGGATATGACTGCGGATTCGGCCCATAAGACATTGCCTGTTCTTACAGGTGGAGCGTATATGCACATTTCACCAAATGCTCCTGAAGAAATAGAGAAGGATGCAAGAAAAGCACTTCTGATGTTTGGTTCCACCAGCCCTTCATATCTGATTCTTAAGTCTCTTGATGAGGCACCGGACAGAATAGATGCAGATGATTATAAAGAAACGGCTGAGAGACTGAAACAGCTAAAGGATAAACTACAGGAAGCAGGAATAGATACTTATGGAGATGAAGCCCTTAAGATAGTCCTGGATCTGAGAAGCTGGGGAGTTAGCGGTACATTTATTGCCGGAAAGCTTCGTAAGTATAATATCGAATGTGAATATGCAGATCCTGATTTCCTTGTTACCATGTGGTCTCCCTATAACGGGCTTGAGAAGGACTATGAGAGATTCCTGGTGGCAGTGGAGGAAATCTTTGCAGGATTACAGAAGCTTGAAAATGATAATGAGCAGAAAGCTGGGATAGATTCTTCAGATAACGGGTTAAAGGCTGACCTGCCGGAGGTTAGATTCCAGCCCTTTGAGATAAGATATATGCCACATAATAATAAAGAGGTTGGGGACGAACTTATTGGAAAAGTGGCGGCTGATTCAGCTGTTGGATGTCCACCTGCTGTTTCTCCAATAGTGGCAGGAGAAGTGATAAATGAAAATATAATCAGAATACTTGATTATTATGGTATAGATAAAATAGAAGTGTTAAGTTAAAGGAGTATAAGGTTATGGGTATGGTTGTTAGAGATGAAGTAAGAAAAATGAAGAAGGTTGCACCACTTGTTGCTGCTATGAGTAATGAGGCCAGATGTGTAGCTCTTAAAAAAATAGCTGAGAAGCTGGTGGAGAAACAGTCGGAGATATTTGCGGAGAATCAAAAGGATCTGGCTGCTGCAGCAGAGAATAATGTTCCGGACGCTGTTGTTAAGAGACTTAAATTCAATGAAGGCAAGTTAAATGATGTGGTTGCCGGAATTGATATGCTGATCAATCTTGAGGATCCTATTGGGAAGATTACTCTGGACAGAGAGCTTGATGAAGGACTCAGACTTACACGTATAACCTGTCCTATCGGAGTAATCGGAGTAATTTTTGAGGCAAGACCGGATGCTCTTGTTCAGATATCATCTCTATGTATCAGAAGTGGAAACTGCCCGGTCCTTAAGGGTGGAAAAGAGACTACATTTACCAACAGAATTCTTTTCAGCATTATTTATGATGCAGTAATTGAAGCCGGTTTTCCTGAGGGATGTATGCTTGCCTGTGAGCAGCATAATGAGATAGATGAACTGCTTAAGTGTGATGGACTTGTAGACCTTCTTATACCACGTGGTTCAAATGCATTTGTCAGATATATTATGGATAATACTCATATTCCTGTAATGGGACATGCTGATGGTGTTTGTCATATCTACGTGGACAGTGAGGCTGATTTTGAAAAAGCAATTCCTATAATTATAGATGCAAAGACTCAGTATACTGCAGCTTGTAATGCAGTTGAGACTCTTCTTATCAAGAGAGATGATAAAATCAAAAATGAATTCATACCTAAGCTTATTGACGCTCTTTCAGAGAATAATATTCAGCTTAGAGGAACAAAGGAAGTTACAGAACTGGTAGATGCATATTATGAGAAGAAGGCTGCTGACAATGCCGGGAAGCTGGACTACGAAGCAGTTGATGAAAATGAGTTTAAAGAATATCTTGCTCTCATTGTATCAGCTAAGTTCGTTGATGGAGTTGACGAGGCAATAGAGCATATTAATCTTCATGGTTCACATCACACAGATGCCATAATAACTGAGGATGAAGCAGTTGCTGACAGGTTCATCAGACTTGTGGATTCTGCAGGAGTTTATCAGAACTGTTCTACAAGATTTGCTGATGGATTCAGATATGGCTTCGGAGCTGAGGTTGGTATCAGCACAAGCAAGATTCATGCAAGAGGACCGGTAGGCCTGGAAGGCCTTGTAACTTACAAGTATAAACTGGTTGGCCATGGCCAGATTGTGGGGGACTATGCAAGCGGCAAGAGCGAGTTCCATTTTAAGGATTTATAAGATTTTATAACAGTTTTTAGATTAGAAATTTTTACATTATAGAAGACGAGGAAAGAAGATTTGAGTAAAAAGGTAAAAACAGTAATTTTTGACATGGATGGAGTAATCTTCAATACAGAAAAGATGTATCTGGATTGTTGCGTAGAAATCGGGAAGAATTATGACCTCACAGGTGTTGAAGAGGTATGCAGGAAATGTATTGGAATTACATCCACAGAGACAGAAAAAATACTTATAGATGCCTACGGAGAAGATTTCCCACTTAAGAAATACAGGCTGGAGGTTTATGAGCTTTTCAAGAAGTATTTTGGTGACGGAAAGGGAGCCATGAAACCCGGAGTGACAGAAATACTAGATTATCTTAAATGTAATCAGTATAAGATTGCTTTGGCCTCATCCACTAATTCAACGGATGTAAAGTCAGAACTTGCATCGGCAGAGATACTTGGATTTTTCGATGTTGTTATCGGTGGAGAGATGGTGGGAAAAAGTAAGCCGGAACCGGATATCTTCCTGAAGGCGGCAGAGCTTGTTGGAAGTGAACCATCAGAGTGTCTTGTA
>JAILMQ010000223.1 GCA_024692605.1 Eubacterium sp. | reverse complement strand
CATCTGTCATAAGAAGAGCAGCCATCTGGTCGATAAAGGAACCGGTACCACCTGCACAGACAGAATTCATTCTCTGCTCGATACCATGTTTAGAAAAATATATGATCTTGGCATCTTCGCCACCAAGTTCGATAGCCACTTCGGTTTTTGGGGCAAAGCATTTAAGAGCAGAAGATACGCATACAACTTCCTGCTCAAATGGAACACCTATAACATTAGAAAGGGCAAGACCACCGGAACCTGTTATCTCGGCAGCAACTTCCATATCACCTATGGATTTTATTGCATTTTCAAGCAGCTCCTTCAGAGTTTCTTTAATTCTGGCAAAGTGTCTTTGATATTCTGAATAGAGTATTTTATTATCCTCATCGATGATTGCGATTTTTACTGTTGTTGATCCAATATCAATTCCAAGATGTTTCAATTTTGATTCTCCTTAGTTTTATCATATTTATATATAATACATAATCCATGCTATTATAGAATACATGTTTTCTTAAATCAATACATCTTTTCTTAAATCAATACTATCTTGAGTTTTATTACTACTTGTAATATAATCTTTTATGTATGTTCAGGTGTCTGAATATACTTTTAATACCATCAGAAAGCACATAAGTATTTTGTTAAGAAAGTTAGAACAAAAATTTGATAAATTCGCAATACCTAAACTATATCTGGTCATTATCGTATGTATAATTATCGGCTATATTCTTTTCTATATGTTCCCTAATATATACATATATCTTATTTTGTCTCCATATGATGTGGTAGTAAATCATCAGTACTGGAGGCTGTTTACCTGGATATTCTCAATACCTTATTTACTTAATGGATCGCTTTTAAATGTATTATTCCTGCCGATTAATCTGTTGTTCTATTATTTCCTTGCCCGTTCCCTTGAGAACTACTGGGGTAAATTCATGTTTAACCTTTACGTTCTTGGCGAGGCAATTCTTATAGATATATTGGTTATTATAGGTGCATATTTTTACTATTTCTGGAGTCCTGAAGCTCAGATGAATAGAGCTATGTACGCTAAACTTGGTGCATATAATGTAACAAGATATATGCTTATGAGTATATTCCTGGCCTTTACCGTCGTTGGTGGAGAAAATATGGTTTACCTTTACTTTGTTATTCCGCTTAAGATGAAATGGCTGGCCTATATAGATCTTGTTCTGCTTGGAATTGAATTCGTTACAGGCCATATATTTGACCGGATGATAATTATATCTGTTGTTGCTGCATATGGTACTTTCTACCTTATCAACCGTGGTAAAACCCATGGTACATTAAAGGATAAACGAAGGAAAAACCAGTTTGTCAAAGCAAAACAAAAGGGTTATAAGAAGAAGGCTAAACAGGCAAGGACTAATCCTGACGGAACTATTGAATTCCCGACTTCGGGTTCTAAGATTATTACACCGGGTACCGGAAATCCGGAGGGCATTACCATACATAAATGTGCTGTTTGCGGTATAACCGAAAAACAAAATCCGGAAATGCAGTTTAGATTCTGCTCAAAATGTAATGGAAATTATGAATATTGTTCTGAACATTTATATACACATACTCATGTTCAGTAGTTTGGAGATAAATAATGAAAAAGACCGGTAAAATATTACTAACAGATATAAATGCTGACAGAGAAAGAGAAAAGTCTCTTATCAAGTTTCAGGAACTGCTTGCAGCTGCATTTGAAAAATATGCAACTGTAAAGCTTTCACTTAATCTTTTTACAATGTATGAGATGTCCGAGGAAATCAGCCTGGACAGAAGAGAAGAGATTGAAGAATATATTGATCTGATTGATACAGCTGTAAGGGAAGTATATATTGATAAGGAAGTGGAAGATCAGCTTATCAATGATATAACTAAGGCCAGAGATTCTATTACCTCGAAGATGAAGGTTCTGACCTCCTACACAGATGCTCTTCAGATCTATGAATATATATTAAACAGAAAAGAACCTGCAGTTCTTGGAACTGCTGAGGAATATATAGATACTGATTCACTGGCTAACAGTATGTATGAATTTGTTTTCTCGGAAAATGATAAGATGCTTGTAAATACAAGGATACAGGAGTTTATTGCACAGCTTCCTGTACGTATTACAAAGAATCGTTTCTATGATATAATCAGCAATTCTCT
Source organism: Eubacterium sp. (assembly GCA_024692605.1). Taxonomy (GTDB): domain Bacteria; phylum Bacillota; class Clostridia; order Lachnospirales; family Lachnospiraceae; genus Eubacterium_Q. Next base: position 7,309 of record JAILMQ010000223.1, on the reverse strand, counting down.
TTCTATCTACAGAGGTGGAGAACAGCAGGCGGCAAATGAATTCCTTCAGACTATAAGAGATGCTTCAATGATCTCTAAACCTGATGGATTTGATACTGTATATCCTGAACTGAATGAAATCTATAAGGCTTTTAAGGATGCGGATTATATCCATCTTGATAAGGCTCAGTTCGATGAACTGGAGGATAAACTTAGTAGTGCTACTGAGATGATCCAGTCTGCAGTTACTGATTATCTGATGTTAACAGAAATAATAAATGATGTACTTGTTATTCTTTATTCTGATAAGCTGGCAGATAAGTCATATATGGATGAGAATTATAATACATCTGTGGAAATACTTACCGAACTTATAAATGCTGATGATATATACGAAGCATCCTCATCCTTTGATGAGAAGTTTGTAAGTCTCGAAGGTGTTCAGGAAAGTTCTTACGAAGAACTGGCTTTTCTGGAAAGTAATCTTGATGATCTATATGCAAGTTATGGTGAAATGTATGATGATCAGGCTATAAAGGCTAATTTTGAAGCTCTTTATAAAGCTGACAAGCTTACCTCCACAAGTTTATTTATGGATATTGAAACAGGGGGCCCTGTTACTGTTGTGGAAGATCAGGCTGATGATATATATATTGTTGAAGAAAAGGAAGCTCTTACTGATGATTTTGATGCTTTATTCGAAACCTTAGGTAAGCTTGAGAAAAGAAGTGTTATGGCAAAGGTTTTATCCCTTATGCCGGTATTCTTCAATACTCAGGAGGAAATCCTTGAATATTTCAAATATGCTTTATCCAGCTGTTCTGATAAAGCTGAGCTTACTGCATTCAGAGATATAGCTAATGATTTAATGATGGGTTAAAGGTGAACATTTTGAAATTTTGTATAGCGGATAATGTTTATACTGAATTGAATAAAGATAAAAAGTTCAAAAAAACACTTCGGCAAATCTCGAGAAAGAAACCGGTATCCGGGTTATTCTTAATAACTGAGCCTTTGTTTGAAGCCGGTATCATGGAAATATATAATTACAATGAACTGCTTCAGCCTTATTACAGAAAGCAGAAAAGAGTAATCAATATATTAGGTATTGCATCAAGCAGAGATAATGCTAAATCCATAGTTCGGGATATAGTTGAGGATTTGTATAACTGTGATAATTTTGACATAAAGACCTTCTTTGGGCTGGGAGGTTGATATGGCGATATTATTAACTATATTAAAAGTAATCTTATGGGTCCTTCTGGCAGTTATCGGACTGGTATTCTTTATTATTCTTCTGATTCTTTTCTGTCCTATATTCTATAAAGTGACGGGAGAACATAATGAAGAAAAGACCGAGGCATTTTTAAAGTTTAATTTTTTCGCCTTATCAGGGGTTGTAAGCTTTATTAAAGGCGAAGGTTTGGATTATTACTTTAAAGTATTTAAATTCATTATCTATTCCAAGGAACAACAGGAAAAAGATGAGGCTGCTAACCGGATTGAAACCTCTGATAATTCGGAAATGATAGAGGATTCGGAAGTAACAGAGGATTCGGAAGTAACAGATAATTCTGAAGTAATAGATAATTCTGAAGTGCCGGAGGGTTCAGATATTTCAGAAAGTTCTGAAATCGATGAGATAGAAGACGTTCTTCCTTCTGATGAAGAGATAAAGGCAAACAAGAAGGAACAGAAGAAACTGGAAAAAGAAAGAAAAAAGGAAGAACGTAAAAGAAAAAGAGAACAAAAGAAACTGGAAAAACAGGATAAGGAACCATTTATAGACCGGGTTGACCAATTCCTGGATAAGATAGATGAGACTCTGGATAATCTGGATGAAAAGTATAATAATGCTATGACTAAATACGATCACATCATGCAGTTTCTGGATAAAGATTTTGTTCAGAGAACAATTAAAAGAGTCTTGAAGGTTGTAAAAAGACTTTTTGGTACTGTAAAACCTAAAAAGAGTAAGGGCTATCTTAAAATGGGACTTAAGTCATCTGCAGATACAGGAATGATGCTTGGAAAAATATCTGCTTTTTATCCACTTTATGGAATATGGCTTGTAATAGAACCGGATTTTTACAACAAGGTGATTGAAGGTGATATTGAAGTAAAGGGAAGGATTTATCCTTTCAGATTTGTTTTTCCACTCATTGGAATAGCACTTACCAGAGATTTTTGGAGAACGTTTAAATTAATGAAGAAGATATGATAATACAGGAGGTTTAAAATGGCTAACGGTAATGATTTTAATTCTACAGTGAATTCACTTTTTAAGGGGATGGATGCATTTCTCACATCTAAATCTGTTGTTGGAGAACCTATGCAGATTGGAGATACTACAATAATTCCTCTTTGCGATGTTAACTTCGGAGTTGGTGCAGGAGCTACCAGCGGAAAAAGAAGTGATGGAGCCGGGGGCGGAATGGGCGGTAAGCTTTCTCCTACATCTATCATAGTAATTAAGGATGGATACACCCAGATTCTTAATCTCAATGAGAATAAGGGTACACTTGGTACTGTGCTTGATATGATTCCGGGAGTTGCTGAAAAGCTTAAGCATGTACTTAATCGTACTTCAGTAACTGAAGAAGAGATGGATCAGATCATAGAAGCTGCTGATACTCTTGAGGATCAGGAGTTATAAGATAAAAAAAGCCCCTTTCGGGACATATGTGTGCCGGCGGCGGGGGTCGAACCCGCACGGTGTTGCCACCAACAGATTTTGAGTCTGCCTTGTCTGCCAATTCCAACACGCCGGCTTAAAAACAAAAATGAGTTTATCATAATGTATTACATGTTGTCAAATAATTGGAATAATGTATAAATCACAAAGGAGAAACATATGAATATACTTGTAACCGGAGGCACTGGATATATTGGTTCTCATACAGTTGTGGAGCTTATTAAAGCAGGACATAATGTAGTTATTTTTGATAATTTATATAATTCAAAGGAAATCACTTTGGATTATATTGAAAAAATAACCGGTGTTAAGCCTAAATTCTATAAAGCTGATATGCTCATACCTGAAGAGATGGAACAGGTGTTTAAAGAAAATGAATTTGATGTCGTTATTCATTTTGCTGGACTTAAGGCAGTAGGTGAATCAGTTGAGAAACCTCTGCTGTATTATGAAAATAACATATCGGGTACTATTAATCTGTGTAAGCTGATGAATAAATATAATTGTAAAAAGATTATATTTTCTTCCTCTGCAACAGTTTATGGTTCCCCAAAAAGCTGTCCTATAACAGAAGATTTTCCGCTTTCAACCACTAATCCATACGGAACTACAAAGCTTTATCTTGAAAGAATACTAAGTGACCTTACAGTTCCGGATTCACAGTGGAAGGTTATACTGCTTAGATATTTTAATCCTATTGGTGCTGATGAAAGTGGACTTATAGGAGAATCTCCAAATGGTATTCCTAATAACCTGATGCCTTATATCATCCAAGTTGCTTTAGGAAAACTTCCTGAGCTTGGAGTTTTTGGAGATGATTATGACACACCTGACGGAACCGGGGTAAGAGATTATATTCACGTTACTGATCTTGCTTTGGGACATGTGGCAGCTGTGGATAGAATTCAAAAAACTGAGGGTGTTGATATATATAACCTTGGTACAGGAACAGGATATAGTGTTCTTGATATTGTTAAGGCCTTTGAGGCCGCTAATGATATCAAGATTCCTTATTCAATCAAACCTCGTCGTCCCGGTGATATTGCAATGTGCTATGCAAATCCTGAAAAGGCAAAGAAAGAACTTGGCTGGGAAGCCGGATTCGATCTGGAGAGAATGTGTAAGGATTCCTGGAGATTTGCTCAGACCACATTAAAAAACAGTTAAAGTGAGTTATTTATAATGCCTGATTTAAAAACAAATGAAGAGGAAAGAATAAAACGGTCCATAAGAGCCAGAAAAGAGCAGGAAAGAATCCGTAAAAGAAAAAGGAATCTCAGACTTGCTATAAGTTGTACGATCTTTTCCGTAATTGTGATCATAGGCGCTTTATTTATCATTCTTAATTCCATGTCTGATAAAAAGAGTCTCAGAGAAGAAGGAATAGAACTTTTCGAGAGTGGTAAGTATTCGCAGTCCATAGATAAATTCAAGGAATCCATAGAAACAGGTCAGCTTTTTGGTGATAAGCTGGATTATGATTCTAATATGTATATGGCGGCTGCGTATCTTCGTATAAATGATTATAAGTCAGCTTATGATATATATAATGAGTTAGACTCGTATAAGTATGCTAAGGAAGATAAGGCCTATATAACAACCCAGAGAGATATATCTAATGCGTTGTATCAGATAGCCGAGGGTTCGACATCTGATGAAAATATTGCAAGTCTTGAAAGTGAATTTAATAACGGAAATAAGAGCCTGGCTTTATATCTTGGTACCTGTTACCAGAAAAATGGCGATTATGACAAGATGCTGGATTATTATAATTCTTATACTGAAAGCTTTGGAATGAATACATTTATTGCATATCAGATATCAGCTTATTATCTTGATAACGATAATCTGGAGGCTGCTTCTACAATGATCACCTCCGGACTGAACTGCTCAGATGATTTATATAAGGATCTTCTCATGTATAATGATGTGGTTTTATCCGAAAAGAATCATGATCTGGAAGGAGCACTTTCCAAAGCAACAACTCTTACTCAGGTTTATCCTGATAATGAAAAATTTAAAAAAGAATATGACTTTCTGTATTCCAGAATAAATGTTGATACAGAACCGGTCCATGAAAAAGAAGAAGATTAAATGAAAGGTGAAAACCGTGAAACTACCTGCAGATTATATTAGCAAAATGAAAAATCTTCTGGGAGATGAATATGATGCTTACCTGGCATCCCTCTCAGAACCGATGAATCACTCGCTAAGGGTAAACACCCTGAAAATATCTGTAGAAGAATTTCTCGAGATTTCACCTTTTAATCTTGAAAAGGTGCCTTGGTCAGAGAATGCATTTTACTATGATGAAAGCGAATGTTCACCTTCTAAGCATCCTTATTATTATGCGGGGCTTTATTATCTACAGGAACCAAGTGCTGTTCTTCCGGCAGCAACTCTTCCGATTAATGAAGGGGACAAAGTACTTGATATCTGTTCCGCTCCGGGAGGCAAATCCACAGAACTCGCAGCTAAACTTAAGGGTACCGGAATACTTGTGTCCAATGATATAAGTGCCTCAAGACTTAAAGCCCTTCAGAAGAATATTGAAGTGTTTGGTGCCCAAAATGTAATCATCACCTGTGAAACTCCGGAAAAACTTGGTGAATTCTTTACTGCATATTTTGACAAAATCCTTATAGATGCTCCTTGCTCCGGTGAAGGAATGTTCAGAAAATCCAATTCCATGATCAGTGCATGGGAGATTAATGGCAATCAGAAGTTTGCTGATATTCAGAAATCTATTCTGAAGGAAGTTGTTAAAATGCTGAAGCCCGGCGGAGAGATACTTTATTCCACCTGTACCTTTGATCCTATAGAGGATGAAGATCAGGTACAGTATCTTCTTAACCTGAGAAGGGACTTAAAGCTTCAGCCTATAGAAAAACATGAAGGCTTTGTTCCGGGTAATCAGAAGTGGTGCAGCTTAGAAAATGCATCATCTGATTTAAGTGATACAGTGCATTTGTTCCCTCATAAGATAAAGGGAGAAGGACATTTTGTGGCTCTTTTTAAATCAGACGAAACAGCTCCGGATGAAAACTATAATGAATATTCTGATGTTACTATGTATCAACCAAGAAAATATCGTGAGATTCCTGAAATAGAGGAGTTTCTTGATCACATAAAGGGAATAGACCGCTCCAGACTTGAGTTTAATAAGGATAAGCTTTTCCTTGTTCCCAAGGATTGCCCTGATGTAAAGGGATTAAGAGTCATGAGACAGGGGGTATATCTTGGAGAATTAAAAAAGAAAAGATTTGAACCAAGTCAGTCCTTTGCCATGATACTTGATTCCGAAAACTTCGATAATGTTTTAAAGCTTAAAGCTGATAGTGGTGCGGTTATTAAATATCTTAGAGGTGAAACTATAGATATAGATGAAGTTATGGATAATCAAGAGTCAGTAGGTGACAAGAAGACCACCGATGGATGGGTTCTTGTATGCGTTGACAGATTCCCTCTTGGTTTTGGTAAATGTAAAAACGGAGTAATGAAAAATAAATATCTCCCGGGATGGAGACTTACAGGAAACATATAAATTATGAGTAAAATAGACACATCAACATATGATTTAATAAAAAGTGAACGTAAAGAGCCTAAGTTTAATATGCAAAAAGGCTTATATGGTTATGCTAAAAGGTACAAAAACCGGAAACTGTTCTTTACTTTATTCTTATTTGGTTTGATCCTCAGTGATGTAATGTTCAGTATTATCGCATTTCAGACCAGAAAAACATGGTTTGTTATTATAGCCTGTGTGCTGGCTATTCCTTTTGCCAGAAATCTTATTGATTATTTCATGGCCTTTAAGGCAAATCCTCTACGTCAGGAGGATTATGAAGAAACTGTTGAAATAACAAATCACTATGACAAAGCCTTATATTACGACATCTCCATTACAGAGGAGGCCGGGGTTGTATTTGTTCCCTGTCTATGTGTATACAATAACAATATAATTGCGTACACACCTGATGTTAAGTTGGCTAAAGAGAGAGAGAAGATAAAGAAATATATTGATATGGTAAATTCTGCTGAAGAGGACAGAAATTACAGAATCTTTGTAACAGAGAAAATAAGTACATTTGATAAAGAAATTTCGAAGCTGAAGAATAGAAGTGATGAGACTGCTGAAAAGGATGAAGAAACACTTGGCAAGCTTTTATCTATGGGGTTTTAATATATGACTGAGATAGTGATCAGTAAAAATGAAGAGGGATTTAAACTTAGAAAGCTTTGTATGAATTATCTGAAATATGCACCGCAGTCCTTTGTTTATAAAATGCTGAGAAAAAAGAACATTGTCCTGAATGACAAGAAGGCAACCGGTAATGAGGTGCTGAAGGCCGGTGACAGTGTTAAATTCTATATGAAGGACGAGACAATAGCTAATTTTAGATTCTCTTCCGGTGAAAAGAATGCTGATTCGTTAGAGACTAAGGATAAATCTTTAGGGATAAATAAAGACCATCCTAATATCAAACTTGATGTCATATACGAAAATCAGGATATGATCCTCGTAAATAAGCCTGTGGGTATTCTATCTCAGAAGTCAGATAATAAAGATTATTCCATAAATGAGGCTATAATAGATTATCTCCTTGAAAAAGGTGATATAGATGATATAAGTCT
>JAILMQ010000204.1 GCA_024692605.1 Eubacterium sp. | reverse complement strand
TATTGCAGTATCCATTCTGATATTTATTGCGGTTATGTATCTCATGCTAAATGTAATGATAGACAGAGCTACATTTGGAATATCTCTCGTAAAAATCTTTGGATACAGAATGAAAGAAATCAGGAAAGTATATCTGGATGGGAATTTCTACGCAGTTATGCTAGGTGCTTGTATAGGTATCCCGATTGTTAAGAAAATTGCAGATATGATATATCCGTATTTTATAGCAAATACAGCTATGGGGATGAATCTTCATATTGAATGGTTCTTATATGGAGCGGTTATTCTTGGAATAGTTTCGGTTTATCTTGTAATCAGTGGAGTATTAACAGGAAAGATTAAGAGAATAGTTCCGGCAGAAGTACTTAAAAATAGAGAGTAATAAGGGATAACAAGAATTTCTTCAGAGTTATGTTAACTAAGTGGCATAGCTCTGAAGATTTTTTTGTTTTGTTTTTGTAATATTGTGAGTTATATGATACTATATATGATTAGTTGCGACTAACTAAACGATTTTATAAGAGAAAGGTAATTTGAGAACAGAAATGAATATAGAGGATAATGATACGATAAAGGTTAATAAGATAATGGCTGGAGCAGGGATTGCGGGTACAGTTATATATGCGATAGCCGATATGTTTTTATATATAGGACAGGATGTATTATCAGATGAACATACAGCTCTGTGGAATGTTCCGGAGTGGAGACTTATGACTTCCATGTGGATAGGTGTTATCGGTAGTCTGCTGCTTCTAATGGGTTTTATTAGCCTTGGGAAGATGTATCATAATGTGTTTAATAGATGGGGGAATGTCTTAATTCTTCCTTCGCTGCTTTGTATAGGTGGAGTTCTTTATATGCATTTTACACTTGGTGTTTATAGTCCATTAACATATAGATCAGCGATAAATGCGGGAGTGTCTGAATCGCAGATTGTGACGCTCATAGAACATGCACAGTCGTACTTAAATCCGCTTACTTATACTTTGGCTATACTTGGATATCTTACTGAAATAATATTGATTTATGGTATTCTGAGCGGAAAATTTGGTCTGAAAAAGAGAAATGTTTTTTATATATTTGGTGGATACGTCATTCTGGTACTGATATTTGTCGTGTTTGCAAAAATATCGGGAGAGTGGGGTGTTACTGGTTCTCTGGAGAGTCTTCTTGAGATGACATTTTTTATTCCGGCATATTTATATTGGAGGGTGAAATAAATGAAAAAGAACAGATATGACAAAATAAAAGAATATAATCCTTTATTCGTACATTTGGGTAAAGCCTACGGAGACGAACAGGCAGAAAGGATAAAAAAAGAGGCAGATGCGGAATATGACCGTATGGCAGGAATTTTAGGAGACGTTGTTAAGACCAATAAAATGCATGCGACCTTTATTCTTGAAAGGGCAGCTCTATATAAAGTATTAAAGGGATATTATCCTGATAAAGCCTATAAATGGGTAGAAAAATGTATAAAGAAGAAAAATGAATCTAGACATGAATCATTTGCAAAGATGACCTCTACCAAAATCGGAGCAGCCTTTTTTATGAAGCTATGCGGTATTTTGACTAACACTGCATTTGGTGAAAAGGCAGGTTTTAAGGTTGAGTGGGTACGGAAGGATAAAGAAGAAGTTTCCTTCAACATGAGAGCTTGTCCGTATTGTGAATATCTTTCAAAACTGGGCCTGCCCGAACTTACAAAATCATTTTGCGATAGTGATGAATATGCCTACTGTGGTCTGGATAATGTGGACTTTATAAGAACCATGACACTCGGAACCGGTGGAGATAAATGTGATTTTATATACAGAAGATCATAAGCTTTCATATGTACGATCTTATAAGGGAGGGGTAACTTGTAGATGAGATACGGATTTATGGGTATGGCTATGCCACTCATTATGGATAAAGCTGTTTACAATTTTTTAAGGGATTACGGAATAGATGTGACACCTGCATTGAAGAAGAAAATAAGGAAAGAATATAAGGAAATAGTGGCCAGAACACCGGCATTGGGTAAAGGGAATAGTCTAACCAAAATTCTTTATATAGGCTGTTACATGATATCATTTTATAAAGCAGCTCCGGATGTTATCGATGAAAAATGTTTTGAGGAACTCGTCAAATATCTTTGTGACGAAATGCTCCGCAGACAGAAAGAGGATGAAAGCGCATTTTCGGAGAAGAATATCAGAACCCGGGAAGAAGCTGCAAGAAAATCACAGACATCCTCTTATGAAATGGATTGGAAATCTACATTCAGGAGAATTGATAAAGATAACTATGAATTCACATACACAAAATGCGGACTATGTGAACTAGGAAAAAGAGAAAACTGTTTTCATCTTATCAAGTATCTGTGTATGACTGATTTTATCAGTTTTGATAAAGGAGGAGCGAATTTGGTTAGA
>JAILMQ010000190.1 GCA_024692605.1 Eubacterium sp. | reverse complement strand
TAGTTTACTTAAATAAATATACCTTATCGGGTATAATTATGACCTAAAGTTCTAATGAATTAAGAAAACCTTAAGATTTATATTCCATTTTTGTTAATAACATTTTTTTATTATTGGCTTATACCAAACACGTGTGGAGGTTTTGAAATGTATAATATTCTGGTTTGCGATGATGATAAGGATATCGTTGAGGCGATTTCAATCTACCTGGAGACGTCAGGTTATAAGGTTGTTAAGGCCTATAACGGAATTGAAGCACTTGAGGCTGTAAGAAGAAAAACAGAGGAGCTTCACCTTATCATAATTGATATCATGATGCCGGAGATGGATGGCATCCAGGCTGTAAGAAGAATAAGGGAAGAAAGCAGTGTGCCTGTAATATTCCTTTCTGCTAAAGGAGAAGATGCTGATAAGATTCTGGGGCTTGATGTGGGAGCAGATGATTATGTAACAAAGCCTTTCAGTCCGATGGAGCTGATAGCAAGAGTTAAGTCACAGCTTAGAAGATATACCCAGCTTGGAACTATAGCAGAAGAAAAGGATGAAAAGATAATCAGAAATGGTGGCCTTGTTATTGATGACGGAGCAAAGGAGGTTACTGTGGATGGTGAGGTGGCTAAGCTTACACCTATTGAGTATGATATCCTGATGTTTCTTACTGAAAATGCCGGAAGAGTATTTAATTCTGCACAGATTTATGAGTCTGTGTGGCAGGAGGATGCTGTTGGCGCTGATAATATCATCGCAGTTCATATCAGACATATACGCGAAAAAATCGAAATCAACCCTAAGGAACCTAGATATCTGAAGGTGGTCTGGGGCCAGGGCTATAAAGTGGAGAAAAGATAATATGAAGGTTGTTAAAAATATATGGTTTAAATGCATAATGTTTCTGGTAGGCTTTGTAGGAGTGGTCCTTGCTATTGCAGGTGCATTTTCAGGAATTGCAAGGATCAAACTGTATGACAAGGATACAGGAAGAGGAACTCCTTTTATGGAGTCTGATTTTTTGAAGGATTATGTTTTTTCAGATGTGGAAAGTGTTCAGAATGTAGCTGCATCAAAAATAGATTTTGATGAGGAAGAACTTGGAAACAGATCGATTGATATAGTTGATTACCAAAGCAACGAGACGACTAAGGTTTCGCTTAAGGATCTATCGATGAATAACAGTATTGCTTATATTGTTGGAGCATATTATAACCAATACGAAAGTTCATATTATTATACGAGTGAGTCCGGCGAAAACTATGCTTCAGTAATTCCTGAGGAAACCGTAGGTAAATATATAAAAATAAGTTTAAAGGATTATGTTGGCCTCATTAAGAAAAATGGCAGCAAAAATGATGCCGAACTTAATGATAAACTTGCGAATTCTACAGGTGCAGGCGTGGATGATGTTGTACCTGAAGATATTGATTATTATATATCAGATGGAGATTCCTTTCTTCTGTATTCAGAGAAAAATAATTATCTTTACAGATTAGGCAATCTTGAACCTAATGGACATCAGGATCTGGACAGAATAAATGGTAACTATATCTATGTTGCATATCCGGAAAAGGAACTCAAGGATAAGGAACTTGAAAACTACATACTGACATCATTTATGTACTGCGGAGATAATGATGTTTTATTCGGAAGTCTTAGTAAGGAGGAGAGAGAAGCTTCATCTGTAGCTTCGAGTGTTGAGAATTATTCTCCATTTAAGACTAATACAGCCTTCAGCTTTGATGGTAAGAAAATAGGATATTGTTATATCATTAATAATGAAAATTTTGAAGATGTAACCAGCTATGACAGGACTGGAGAACGCTACGGAATATCATATAATGAGCTTTGTAAACGACTGCAAAAACAGTCAGATGTATATATAGAATATAATGCTGATTCGGATAAACTGACACAGTGGTATAAAAAAGAATCCGGAGAAATTAAAGAGTTTAGTTACATTTCCGACTCTGAACTTGCCAGTCTGAAGAATCTTGCAGGAAGCAGTTTTGTTTTAGGGATGAATAAGGAAGATGATGTAGATGGACTGGGTACAGCTGAGCTTGCTTTTGAGCTGGCAGGTATCGTTCCACATCCTGAGGTATGTCTGATAATCGGAATGATCCTGTTCCTTTCAGCGGTTGTTCTGCTTACGATAAGCTGTGGAAATAAGATTATCTGGCTGGACTGGGTTCCTTATATAGTATTCTGCTTTGTATTTTCTTTACTGGGAGTTATTTCGATAATCGGTATGAAGATTATGGCGGAATACGGATCCGAGATAGTTTCGCTTGTAAACTCAGGCACTATGGGACTTGTGTTTATGATTCTGTTATATCTGGGAGTGATTTACGCTATATGTGCCGCAATGTATCTTTCGGTTGTAAGAAGGATTAAGGCTCGTAGATTTCAGTATGGTTTTGTGACGGTGCTGCTGGTATGTCTGTTTTTAAAATTATTTAAAAAGATAGGACAGAAAGGTAAAGGTGGCAGAGTACTATTTATAGTATTGATAGGCTTTGTAATTATTTCAATTCTGCTTATTCTTCTTATAACAGTTATGGCTTTATATATGAGAGGAGAAGTGGTATTTCCTATTATACTTCTTATTCTGATAGATGTTGCAATGGTAATCTTTGTTTCAAAATATATGACTGAGATTGAAGCTGTGCTTAGTGTCAGTAGAAGAATAGAGGATGGAGAGCTGAATGCCAAGGTTGATACAGAAAAGCTTTCCTTCAATGTGAGAGAGTTGGGAGAAAGCATGAATAGTCTTGGCGACGGACTTGCAAATGCAGTAGAAACTTCTGTCCGGGAAGAAAGAACAAAAGCAGAGCTGATAACAAATGTTTCTCATGACATTAAAACACCTCTGACTTCCATAATCAGTTATGTTGATCTGCTTAAAAGAGAACAAATAGATAATCCAAAGGCTGTTGAATATATAAATGTTTTAGATGAAAAGTCTGAAAGGCTTAAGCAGCTGATACTTGATCTGATTGATGCATCCAAGGTAAGTACCGGAAATATCGAGCTTGAAAAGATTGACCTGAACCTTGTGGAACTTATCAGACAGGTGATGGGTGAGTATGAGGACAAATTTGAAGAGAAGAATCTGGAGCTGGTTGATAATATTACTGTAGACAGCGCCGTGATAAATGCTGATGGCAGAAGAATATTCAGGGTTTTTGATAATC
>JAILMQ010000170.1 GCA_024692605.1 Eubacterium sp. | reverse complement strand
TAAAACACTGAGTGAAGGAATATCAATATCTCTTGGTGACTTCGCGGATAGTTTTCATAAAGAATATAAGATAGGGGATGCGAAAGCAGGCTTTGATAAGTATGGCGGAGAAATCAGCCTGATAATACTTGATCTCAACCTTCCGGATGGAATAGGCTACGATTATTTGAAATATGTAAGAGAGAGAAGCAATGTTCCTGTTCTTATACTTACGGCAAATGATCTGGAGATGGATGAAGTTACAGGACTCACTATGGGTGCTGATGATTTCCTTACAAAACCATTTAGTCTTGCAGTTCTCAGGGCAAGGGTAAATGCACTGGTACGCCGTAGTCAGATGACTGGGAGTACGACTTCAGGAGATGCTCAGACAGGTGCTGCAAATGGAAAGTCCGGAGTATATGAAATCGATGACATGGTATTTGATTTTGAAAAGCTTACCTTTAAAAAGGGTGAAGAGGAACTGTTCCTTAGCGTTAACGAACAGAAGCTTCTGAAAATATTCCTGGATAATAAGGGCATGATCCTTACAAGGGATACACTTATCGAGAGATTATGGGGCGACAGTGGTGAATATGTAGAGGAAAATGCATTATCTGTAACCATTAATCGCCTTAGAAGTAAGATAGAAAGTTTTGGAGGAGCTAAGCATATTAATACAGTATATGGACAGGGCTATAGATTCGAATAACAAAGGTAGATTTAAATTTACAAAAGAGGATTATTTAATTGTTTAATAATAAAGTAGTTGAAAGATTAGATCAAATGCTCGATGATGCGATAAATGGCACATTTTCAGAGAGCAGTTATGATGAGACGAAGCTCTCCAGACTTGAATCTAAGTGGAAAGAGTTTCTCGGAACATCGGTCTTGTCAAATCAGAATCTGGAAGCAGAGAGACACAGGCTGGAACAATTTATATCAGACATATCTCATCAGACTAAAACCCCTATGACTAACATCAAGATGTATACTGAACTGCTGAGTGAAGAGGTAAATACCCTTCAGAAAAACGAGGCAGATGCTGATGCGGTAAAAGCTTCGATAAAGAAGATACAGAAGTATACAGAGGAGATAGGAAGACAGAATGAACGACTTGAATTCCTGATCGATTCTCTCACGAAGCTTTCAAGACTTGAAAGCGGAACCCTGGAAGTGGTAGCAGATAAGGCCAGTGTAAATGAACTGGTCAAGTCCGGCATATCTGCCGTAAAACCAAAGGCTGCTAAGAAGGATATCAAGATCATCACAACTGCCCCGGAAGATGTAGCGGTAGAGGCTGCATTTGACATGAAGTGGACATTGGAAGCATTGATAAATGTACTGGATAATGCGGTCAAATATTCGCCGGAAGGTGGAACCATTGAAGTGAAGCTGTCGGAAACAGAAATGTATGCTGCCATCCATGTAATTGATGAAGGACAAGGTATCTCCGAAGAAGATGCCACGAAGATTTTCGGAAGATTCTTCCGCAGCAGTGAAGTCCAGCAGGATGATGGTGTAGGAATTGGACTCTATCTGACGCGAGAGATCCTATCTAAGGAAGATGGCTATATTAAAGTTATATCAAATGATAAAAGAGAAGGCGGAGAGTTTAATCTTTATTTGAAGAAGTAGTTCGCATTTTGGGCGAGCTTATCTGTAACATTGGAACAAACGGAGGAAACGCTATGTCGTCAGATTTATATAGATTACTCATAGTTGAGGATGACAACGAGATAGGAGATATATTAGATAAATATTTAAGAAGCAATGGGTATGAGATTGACAGATCAGTAAATGGAATAGATGCCATAAATAAGATTCATGCAAATGATTATTCTCTCGTACTTCTGGATATAATGCTTCCATTCAAGAGTGGTGATCAGGTGCTTAAGACAGTTCGGGAGAACAGTCAGGTTCCGGTCATCATTATTTCTGCTAAGGACATGGTGCAGACCAAGATAGACGTTATGCGTATGGGAGCTGATGATTATATAACCAAGCCTTTTGATCTGGATGAGGTTCTGGTGAGGATAGAAGCTGTGCTTAGAAGATCAGCCGGAAATGCAGGTCAGAATGCTGTGAAGGATGGAGCTTCAGATAAAATATTAAGTCATAAGAATCTTGAAATGAATCAGGAATCTGCCAGAGTGTCATTGAATGGAAAGGAAATCACACTTACATCCAAGGAATATGCCATACTGGAACTTCTTCTTACCAATCCTGATAAAATGTTCTCCAAGTCGAATATTTACGAAACCATATGGGGTGATGAATATATTTATGATGACAACACTCTTATGGTGCATATAAGTAATCTGCGAAATAAGCTGAAGGATATTGATCCGGAAGAAGAGTATATTGAAACTATCTGGGGTATGGGATACAGGCTTGCAAAGTAGATTTTATAAAGCTAAAGAATGAATTTAAGTTTTTCTTAAGAGATAGAGTTTATTATGAGCACAGTAAATCGTGCGGTTGATAAATCTGTCATACTTAAGAAGGGATAATATCATGGAATATATTATGGAACTCGAAGGGCTGACTAAGACCTTCGGGAAGAAAACAGCGGTAGATAATTTCTCGCTGAAAATTGAAAAAGGCCATATATGTGGACTTATCGGTCCGAATGGCGCAGGCAAGACAACCATTATGAGAATGATGGCAGCGCTTACAGAACCGGATGCCGGTGAAATGAAGTTTTTTGGTTCGTCAAATGT
>JAILMQ010000144.1 GCA_024692605.1 Eubacterium sp. | reverse complement strand
GAAACTCCTGCAGCTTCCGCAATCTTGGCAAACCTGCGTTCATATACTTTTGCCTCATCAACAAGCGTCGATCCTACATCAAAAAATATCCATTTAATCTTCACTATCTTCCCTCCGGATCAAATTTCATCAATTCCACATTTCAGCCTGACTCTGTCAGTTATATTATTTCATCGCAAGCTCTATTAGTTTTCTGATATGGATCTCCACACTGTCCAGACATGGAAGCGGAGTATTCTCTGAGTTAAGAAGAAGCGGAAGTTCTGTACATCCAAGTATGACTGCTTCTATTCCATTATCCTTCTTCATCTTATTAATTATATCGACGAACTCCTGCAGTGTCGATTCCTTTACTACACCTACTTCAAGCTCTTCATATATGCGCTTTGCCACAAGTTCTCTATCCTCTTTCTCAGGGATATAAACTTCCACACCCGCATCCAGGAGATCCTTCTTCATATAGTCCTGTTCCATGGTGAAGATTGTTCCCAGAAGTCCGACCTTTTTCATGCCAAGACTTACAACTTCATCACTGATAATCTTCGGTATGCTTATAAGTTCTGCCTTAGTTTTCGCAGCCAGCTCATCCATAACTATATGCATTGTAGCTGCAGTAAGAGATATGATCTCTGCTCCGCCGTTGTAGAGGCTATTCACCTTCTCAGCCAGATAATCTGAAAGTTTCTCATAATCAGCTGTCGTTACATACTCCCAGGCCCGTCTGAAGTTCACGCTTTCAATCGCGATATCCGGCATAGCCTTGCCGCCTGTCAGCTTATCAATCCTGCTGTTTAATTCTTTATAATACATAAGAGTGGACTCCGGTCCTGTTCCACCTACTAAACCAATCTTCTTCATTATGATTCTGCCTTTCCTTAAAGTCTGCTTAATCTCTCATCGCTGTTTGCTCAATCCTTCTCCGGATTGATCAGTGAATAGTACATTCTTCCTTCATAATGTCCATCTATGCAGAAGTAATCCCGGAGTGTTCCCTCATATTCAAATCCACACTTCTCGATCACTCTCTTTGATGAGCCGTTGGCCGGTCTCACACATATCTGAACCTTATGGAATCCTATTACTTCAAAGCCATAATATATAACCGCCTTCGCAGCTTCTGTTGCATATCCCTTACCCTGATACTCAGTACCGATACAGTACTCGATCTCTCCAAAATGATTATGTGTATCAACTAAGAAGTATGCCACCTGACCTATACATTCTCCGGATTCCTTCTCTATTACAGCCCATCGATAATTATATCCGTTCTTATAACCTGTTATATATTCTTCCAGAAGCCCCTTCACGGCTTCTGGTGTTTCATAGGTTGGTTCTCCATACTCATTCTGAACCTCATATCGTCCTGCCCAGTTTTTATGCACCGACTCCACATCGGAAAGCTTAAACTGACGGAGCAGAAGTCTGTCGGTTTCAATCTCAAGAGTTCCGCAAGGCTCTATTCCGTAAGGAGCCTCCTCTGCCTTATAGCCCTGTATCATTTTTACTGCTTCATCAAATGATATACACTTCGCATATCTCTTAGGCCACATGAATTCATTAAAATATTTATAGGCTGTTTCCTTATCAAAATATGGATTATCATAGGTCGAATTAGTGTATGCCGGAATAAACAGGTTGAACCCCTGTTCAAATCCGCATTTAACAGTCGCATCCATACAATAATCTGTTGATACACCGATGGCTATAATATCCTTTTCTCCCTTAGACTGCAGATACTCTGTCAGTCCTGTCATCGGATGAAATGCACTGTTTACGTTCTTCTCAAAACGTCTTTCACCATCTACGGGTGCAAACTCCTCAAATATTTCATAGTTATCCGCATTTTTATCCAGATCAGTTCCCGGACCATCATCATGCTGGACATATAAAACTTCCATCTTATTACCCCTGGCTAAGGAGATTAACCGTTTTATATTTTCCCTTACCGTATCAAACAGATACAGATTTTCGTTAAAACAACCCTTTTGTGTATCTACAACCAGAAGTACCATGCTTTCCTCCCATTCTTCTCAACTGTGAATAGCAACTTTCCTTATCGCCATGTTTGTTCTTCCCCACTTCTCATCCTTATAGGTAAAGGCTTCAGGGGTGGTGTCACGTTCTACGAAGCCTGCACCTTCGTAGCATTTCTTTGCTCCCGTATTCTCCGGGAACACGTTGAGGTGAACCAGATCTGCATGTGATATCTCAAATGCATATTTTACTGCAAGTCCCAGCATCTCTTTGCCAAGTCCTTTTCCACGCTTGGCCGGATCCACCATGACGAACTTCAGAAGGACCTCATTTGTTTCATAGTTAAGAGAGTATAAGAAGAAGCCCTCTATCTCTCCGGCATCAGATATAGCAACAAATGGTGTATCCCCAAATCTATCAAAAGCGCTACTCATAACTTCTGCAAAGCCGTCTTTCTCCATTGGATAAGGGATGATGTTTGCACACCACATGGCATGCGCTCTCTCCTCAGGCATCCAGTTTTTTATACTGTCAAAATCCTTATCATGAATATATGGTCTCAGTCTCATAACAGTTCCTCCAGATATTCTGCGATTCCGTCCTCATCATTTGAACCGATAATAACATCAGCAGCTTCCTTAACCACATCCAGGGCGTTGCCCATCGCAACTCCTGTACCGCACATCTTAAGACTTCCGATATCTGCCAGATCATCACCGAAGGCTGTTATATTTTCAAGGCCTACTCCTATCTTCTCGCTAAGCTTTCTGATGGCTGTCTCCTTGTTGATCCCTGCCTTCGTAACCTTATACCAGTCACCATCCGTGAAGTGGATGAAATCACAGTTTACCAATG
>JAILMQ010000075.1 GCA_024692605.1 Eubacterium sp. | reverse complement strand
AGTGTTACATATAAGATTGCTTCACCCGATGACATGGAACTCTTGATGAGCAGTCGTCTTGAAATGCTTAAGGTGGTAAATGACCTGGATTATACATATGAATATAGTGATGAGATAGTAAAGAGCAGCAGAGAATATTTTGAAAAGGGAGATCATACAACGGTTCTTGCTCAGGATGGAAAAAGAGTTATCGGCTGTGCATCAATCTGCTACATGTATATAATGCCTACCTTTGATCATCCGACCGGAAAGCGTGCTCATCTCATGAATGTATATACTATGAAAGAATGGCAGAGACAGGGCGTCGCGAAGAAAATGGTATCAATTCTGATCGACGAGGCCTGGAAAAGAGGAGCCACGGAAATCAGTCTGGATGCAACAGAGGAAGGACGTCCATTATATGAAAGACTTGGTTTTACCGAGTCAACAGAAGGGATGTTTCTTGTAAATAAGTAAATAAAAAAAAGCAAAATATACGGCGTTAACGTTGAAATAACGAACTGATGCTGCCAAGTCTGGGATTACAGATATGTCAACCCGCTGGAGATCAAGGCCAGGGCGCAAAATCATATGCTAAGGTCAGTGGCAATAGTAGATATTGGAGAGAAGATAAATGGATAAAGACATAGCTTTTGATGAAGTGTTAAGAAGAAAAATCAGTGAGACCCTGGGGGAGCCTGTTGAAGAAGGTGTTGATGCTGATGATCTGATGTTTGATCTGGGAATTCGATACTTAAGAATAATGGCAGCTGAAAAGAGAAAAAAAACATCAAAGATAGCTAAACAGTTCTCGCTTTGGGTGGATGATGCAGAGTCAAAAAAAGCTTTGATCGATTATGTTGATTCTGTAACAGAAAAAGACAGTCCGGATTATATTCCATTAAGTGATCGAATAGCAGTATTTGATTTGGATGGTACCTTGTATTGTGAATCTGATCCAACTTGGTTTGATTTTATGCTATACAAGTACCGTGTATTAGAGGATCCATCTTATAAGGGTATAGCTACAGATCACGAGAAGGAGGTTGCATGGACAGTACAGTCTGTTATTGATACCGGTGTAGTACCGGAAGGTTTTGAAGTGGAGATAGGCCACTGCATTGCTAAAGTGTTTGAGGGAATGAGTGTGAAGGACTTCTCTTTCTATGTGAGGGATTATGCTGAACGACCATCTCCCGGATATAATGGCATGAAGGTTGGTGAAGCATTTTACCAGCCAATGGTCCAGGTTATTGATTACCTGCAGGACAATGGTTTTACTGTATATGTTTGTAGTGGAAGTGACAGGCTTGTGATACGTGGACTTGTGGAAGGTGGACTGATCATGGCTGCAAGATATGTGATAGGAACTGAGGAACTGATATCAGCTAAAAACCAGGGTGGCAGATCCGGCTCAGAATATGTTTATGGAAAAGAAGATGATCTGGTGCTTAGTGGAAAGATTGCAGCAAAGAATCTGAAGATGACCAAGGTCTCTATGATTGCCCAGCAGGTTGGACAATGCCCGGTACTATCTTTCGGAAATAGTGCAGGGGACATCAGTATGACAAACTATGTTATGGGAAATACCAAGTATAAAACGGCAGCATTTTTCGTTTGCTGTGATGACGCTGAAAGGGAAAGTGGAAGCCTGGAGAAGTCGCAGAAGGTTTATGATTTTTGTGCTGAAAACGGTTGGATTCCAATATCAATGAAAAATGACTGGCTCACTGTTTTTGGTGAGGGGGTTACTAAGAAAAATGGAGGCACATATGAAGAAAACACAAGAAACGAAAAATAATTACAAGAAGACCTTGATGCTGATCATAACATTTGCCATGGTTATGCTTATCCTGCTTCCGGCAAAAACAAGCTTTGCCAAGTCGAAATCAAAGATTAAGGTTTCAAAATCGAAGATTAACTTAGATGTTGGAAAGACCGGCAGAATAAAAGCTACATATAAGTATTCGAAAGATGTGAAGTTCAAATACAAGAGTGATAATACCAACATCCTGAAGATAAATTCAAAGGGAAAGTACAAGGCCAAGGCTCCCGGTATTACAAGGGTAACCATCAGAGCTGTTAAGGGTAAGAAAACCCTTGCTAAAAGAACAGTTAAGATAGCAGTAAATGGACTGTGTACTGATGAACTTAGTATGGAAATGGGAAGTTTTATCTATAAAGGCCGTGCATGGGACCCTGGAACACTTCCATTAAAGGTTGAAAAGAAGCTTTGTCTTACACAGAAGGATCTGAAGGTTTATCTGACAGATTATCTTCCTAAGTACCGGAAGGAAATAAGTGATCCAACTGAAGCTGCACTTACTGCAATCGCTAATTATGGTGCATCGTACATGAAGACTGAAGTGTATCCTCCGGAGGCAAGTACAAAAATTGAATCGGAGAATTTTGCCTTTATTCCTGCTATGGTAGGAACAATAAGTGATGCACAAAATATTTGGGTTTATCTTATTAGAGATCATAAGGGTGCATGCGTATATTACTCCAGTCTTTTTTCATACCTGTGTTACATCAGCGGTGTTTCAGCTATGCAGATTGAAGATGGTGGACATGATTGGAATCTTCTTTATTTTCCTGGTAATGGAACGGTGGGAGGTGCATATTTCAATCTTGATAATCATTATCTCTTATGTGCCCAGGAGGACCATTTTGTTGCCCCTCCGATTACCAACCAGACTGCATCTATTTTTGGTGGACCGGATATAAATAAGAGAATCATTGCAAGAACTTATTTACTTCCTAAGTCTAAGATGCCTGTTAAAAAGATAACAAAAATGGGAAGGGACGTTTCAACAGAGTGTCCGCTTCTGATGATGGAAAAACGTGGAAATGAATACCGTGTATTCTTCTCAAAGATTACAAAGGATAATGTTCCTGCTTTTTCTGACGGAACTAAGATTACAAAAGAAAAGCTAATATACCGTAATATGGAACTGGATGCAGATAATGATGCAGCAGCTCCACTTTTAAAAAAGGCTAGCAGCACTTTACAGGATGAAGTAAAGGATATGATGAAGTAAATTTCGAAAGGAGAAGAGTATGAAAATAGCAAAGAGGTTTTCTGCCATAGTTCTGGCAGTGGCGCTGGTATTAATATTTTTGCCGGAACAGGTGGTGGAAGCGGGAAATTCTTCTGCTACTAAATTAAAAAACCCAGTGCATCATTGTGACACTGACAATATGTATGAAAAGGATTATTCCACATATAGCTATGTATATTTTGGGTCTTATCCGCAGACTGAAGTAAAGAATGCAGATATTATTTCACAGATAGATGCCAATCTATCTGGTTCAGGAGATACATGGGTAAACGGTATTAAATATCGAAAAGTAAATTATATTGACTCGAATTATAGTAGATTTTTTGATGAGGGATTAGAGGGTGATAAGGAGACTGCTTATCGTTACTTTAAATGGGAAAAAATCAGATGGAAAGTATTGAAAACGGATGGAAATAAGGCACTGATTGTTTCAGAAAAAGGAATCGATAGTAAGAAATATAATACTTTTAGTCAAGATGTGACTTGGGAGAGTTGTTCACTGCGTAAGTGGTTAAATAATCATAATGCTGCTGACACGAATTTCATTGAAAAAAGTTTTTTTGATACTGCGTTTAATTCAGCAGAACAGTCAGCAATATTGCAAACAATTGTTAATAATCCCGATAATGATTATACAGGTATATCAGGAGGAAACTATACAAAGGATAAAGTTTTTCTCTTATCCATAGATGAGGCAAAAAACAGATCTTTAGGATTTTGTGATGATAATGACTGTGATTCTTCGACACGCTGGGTTAAAACAACTGATTATGATCATATAATGGGGACAACAAGATATGCTGATGATAAGATTAGGGAGTATTTGAAACTAGGTAGCTGGTGGCTGCGTTCGCCAGGAGGTAGACAGTACTATGCTGCTATGGTTTCATATAATGGTTCTGTTGGTTCGGGTGCACTTGCAGGATATGATGTATCTAGTGGATTTTCAGTTGTTCCGGCTTTATATTTAGATCTTTCCTCAGATACATGGATTATATCGGAAGAGGAAGAAGAAGTCGTATATGATGATAACCTGGTGCATGAAATACATTTTGAAATACCGGAGCCGGAAGCAGGGGAGCTGCCATCTAATAATATTAAGCTTACTACAGTACCTGCAAATGCATATACTTCACAGTTTGTTAATGCTATTGAAAATGCCGCTTCAAGCTCGTGGAAGGAATCCTCTGATAATGTGGAATTTGCAGAGATGGAAAGTGGTAAAACATTTGAAACCGAAAAGTATTATAAAACTACTATATCTACAATCCACGCTGTTAACACGATTGCAGCCGGCATTATGGGTACATTGTTTAATACTGATGTAGCAAATGGTTTTGCGTCAGATATGAAAATATACGTTAACGGAAAAGTAGCAAACTCAGAAGATTGGACATTTAAGTGTAGATATAATATAGAATTAGCAGATGTGATTTGTGATGAAGTATTTGAATATACGGGAAATAATATTTCACCTAAGATTGAAGTGAGATTTGATGGCAAGAAACTTAAAGGTGGAGATGATTATTCAGTGGTGTATACAAAGAATAAGCAACCGGGTACAGCAGTAATACAGATTAAGGGTATAGGTTGGTATAAAGGTATTAAGAAATTTTATTTTGAGATAAAGCCAAAAGAAAGAAAAGTTATTGATGAAGTTGTAGCTATATCAAATACGCAATTTATACCTGTTTTGGGAAAAAATATGGATAATCCGACCATTAATATTATTTCAGGGATGCCTGTAAAGTATAATGCCGGTGGAGCTGTGAACTGGAAAAAGAAAAGTGGTAACACTTGGGAAGAGTGTTATTGGGAAGAAAAATTTACATGTGGAACATATAGACTTTCTGCTATCTTTGGATTATATAATGATGATCAAAATGAATATTCTTTTTCAGATAACATTAAAGTAACAGTGGATGGACAACAGTGGACAATAGATGGCGACTATGTAGATATGGGATATTATGGTTTTATTGTTGCACATTCACCGGAATACGTAATAGAGCATGACTGGGGCGAGTGGAAAGTGACTACTCCGGCAACTAATAATTCAGAAGGAGTGGAAACTCGTGTATGTAAAAATGATCCAAGTCATATAGAAACTCGAAAGATTTCTTTAACAGCTAAGCCGGGCACTTCGGTGGAAGCAGTAGATAGATTAATCAAAGGCTTAACAAATGATAAAGATCCGGCAGGAAGTGACTATCAAACCTTACAGGCAAAGGCCTCTAAGGTTACAAAATCCTCAATCAAATTGTCATGGAAGAAAGTATCCGGAGCAAAGGGATATATTATCTATGGCAATAAGTGTGGTAAGAAAAACAAATATGAAAAGATAACAACCACTGCGAAGACTTCTTATACACAGAAAAAATTAAAGAAGGGAACATATTATAAGTATCTTGTTGTGGCATTTGATAAGGATAATAAAGTCCTTTCGACATCCAAGACAATTCACGCAGTAACAGCCGGAGGCAAATATGATAATGCTAAGAGTGTTACCACAAAAGCAAAGAAGAACAAGGTGACTATCAAAGCGAAAAAGACATTTAAACTGAAATCAAAAGCCTTAGCTAAAAATAAGAAACTGAAAATGCAAAAGCATCGTGCAATTCAATACGAAAGCACAAATACAAAGATTGCTTCCGTAAATTCTAAGGGAGTAATTAAAGGAAAAGCAAAAGGTACCTGTTATGTATATGTATATGCTATGAATGGTGTATCCAAGAAAATCAAAGTTACAGTGAAGTAATCTTCAAATAGTATAGGAGTACTATTATTAAACGGGTAGAAACTAATGAAGGGAGCAGAATATGATAAAAAACAATTTTTTTGCAGAAGGTTTGAATAATAAAATCCTCAGAAGAATACTTGCGTTTCTGATTGTATTCTTTATGGTATTTCAGCCGGTAAATACATTTGCCGAAGATGGGAATTTGGATATTATACCGGATGAGGAGATACATTATCTTGCTTTTGCTTCGGACAGACATGCTCCTGTAATAGACCTGGAAACAGGTGAGACCCATTCTGATGGCATAGAAAAATCCTTTGCAGGAATGCCGGAAGATGTGGAATATGTATGCATTGTAGGAGATATGGTTGGCAATTCGGGGGATATTGGTGGATCAAGGCCACTGTCACGTTCTTCAGATGTTTTTAATGAGGTTAAAGCCGTAGGCTTTAAAAAATTAAACGAGGAAAATAGTGTTTCTATTTTGTGGGCTGACCATGATGAAAATATGGTGGATGATAAAGGCATACTATTTGCAGACGAAGGATATGGCTCCGGACTTATGAAGAAGGGCCTTAACTCCGATGGCTCCGTTGCATATTATGTATATGGAATTGGATTTTATGAAATGCAGGATGCTGAGAGTGCTGAACCGGCTGCTGAAAAATTCATGGAATGGGTTGATACCCTTGAGGATAATACTGCTCCAATAATTGTTCTTTGTCATATGCCAATACATTTTGCCAGAGGCGACAACAAGGGAGCCGGATTCTGGAATCTTGCACTGAATTATGCCGCAACGGGAAATGCAACTACAAAATCAGGTATTAAAGTAAACAGAGATGTACTGTTTATTCACGGACACAATCATACCGTGGAAGCAGATGAGAAGACCGGAGAATATAGTGGTGAATTCTATATTCCAAGAGGCACAAAAATGGAAGTGGGTGTAGACGAAAATGATTTTTCGACTATCTATTATACATATACCACCGGCGGATATATAAAACCTAATTATGCAGCCACACTGGTTACAATTACAGATGACCATATGACTATTGAAAAATATCAGGATGGTTCAATTGTAGATGACTTTTATGATACGGAAAGTAAAAGAAGCGGTGACTTTGCAACAAAGTTTTCTACTGCAGGAATGCATATGATAGGTGGAGTAGAAGCTTTAGATCCCATCAGATTAGAGGATGTCACGGGAGTAGAGGAAACATATGAGTATACCGGAGAGGAAATCTGTCCGGAAATCCTTCTTCCGGAGGATTATTACGAAAAAGGGAAAAACGGAAAAATAAAGAATTATTTTTATACAGTTCGTTATAGTGATAATGTTGATGCCGGAGATGCGTCCATGATAGTTACAGCAATGGCACCTCATTTTGGAAGTGTAACAATTCCATTTACTATTACACCTAAGAAAGTGAAACCGGAAGTTACCCTTTCTGAAACTACCTATACCTACGATGGAAAAGAAAAGACTCCTGAAGTAGTAGTAAAGGATGGGGATAAATTATTAGAAAAGGATAAGGACTATAAGATTGACTATGCACCAGGCCGAATAAAGGAAGGCAGATACAAGGTGGATGTTACTTTGACCGGTAATTATTCAGGAAAAGCTTCAGCAGAGTTTGAAATCCTTAAACCGAAGGATGAAAATAAGAAGGCTGAAAACACCTTAAAATTAAAGGGTAAAACTGCTACTGTGAAATACAGCAGGATTAAAAAGAAGGCCCGTACTCTAAAGGTAAATAAGGTTATTACATTTACCAACAAGGGACAGGGGACACTGAAATATAAGCTCTATACTGTAAAGAAGGGAAAGAAGAGCTTTAAAAAATACTTTAAAATCTACAGCAAGACCGGTAAGGTTACAATTAAGAAGGGACTGAAAAAGGGCACCTACAGGGTTAGTGTGAAGGTGTCTGCAGCAGGCAACAGCAGCTATAATCCATCTGCTGTTAAGACTGTTAGTTTCAAGATAAAAGTAAAATAAGGACATTGTTTTAAAAGACAGTATCTTTATAGAAATAACGAATAATATGTGTTATTTTTGAAAGATATAAGATTTTGTGTTATTATGCTTAAGATTCATATCTTATACTTGGAGGGAAGATAATGAGAAGAAGCAAAATGACCGGAGTTGTTGCTTTATTGTTATCACTTTTATTAGTGGTAATGCTAATTCCATCAGCGGCATTTGCAGAAGAAGCATCGGAAGATTACAAGGTTAAATATATATGGGCTGAAGATAATAGTTTTGTGGAGGCAGAACTTTACTATCAGGACTGTGAAGTCTGTGAAGAAAGCGAAGAAGCTCAGACTACATATCAGGTTAAAGTAAGGCCCACATCCGTTGAGGAGGGAGTGGGAATATATTCTGCAAGGTTCAAAAACACAAAGTTTGAAAATCAGACTAAGGAAGTGACCATTGAGAAGCTTACAGAAAAAGAGGAAGAAGAAAGAAACCGTTCTTTCAATTATCTGAAGACTTTAATTACTCTGGTCAACAAGGAAGATCATACTTCTTATAAAAGAGCCGGGGTGGACGCTCTTGAAAGAGCGATAATCATTGCGCAAAGTAACGTTGGAAGAGCTGTAAAGGCAGAGAATATTAATGTACTTATAGATGATATCCTGTCAGCAAGAAATAATCTTCAGCAAAAAACTTCTATAGCCGGTGCGAAGGTTTCCGGCATTAAAGCAGCTGAATATATGGGAAAGCCAATCATGCCTGAGCCTGTAATCGTATTATCCGGAAAAGTCCTGAAGGCTGGATATGATTATTCTGTTCAGTACACAGACAATGTTGAAGCAGGAACAGCATATGTGCTGATAAAGGGTACCGGAGATTATACCGGAAGCATTACAAGAAGGTTTGATTTGAAAAAGGCGGCTAACACACTGAAGGTCAGTGCAAAAACAGCCAGAGTAAAAAGGTCCAGACTTAAAAAAAGAAATCAGAAACTGTCTATTCTTAAGGCAATCACTGTTCATGACAGAGGTCAGGGAACTTTAAGATTTACCAAGGTAAAGGGTAGTAGGAAGATTAAAGTAAATAAGAAAACTGGCCAGATCACAGTGAAGAAAGGGCTGAGAAAAGGCACCTACAAAGTGAAGTTAAAGGTATTAGCAAAAGGAAATGCAAATTATAAATCATTGGGGGAAGTAGTAACAGTAAAGATCAGAGTAAAATAAAGAGGATTGATTATGATAAGTAAAAAATCAATTATTTACAAAGTCATCTGTTTGATACTTGCCATATTTATGCTTTTAGGAATTCCAAGTAATTCCTTTGCTGAGGGAACAGATGAAGTTTTAACGGCTACAGCGCCGACAATGCTTAAATCAGGAGAAGAATTCGGACGAGTGCTTCTTTCCTGGAAGTCAAATTACGATGCCAGTACATATGAAATCTATCGTTCTGAAGGTAACAAAAAGAATTATATCTTATATGATACAGTTTACTTCGATAGTCCTTCCTGTGTATTTCAGGATTTTGATGTTGTATCAGGTAAGAAATACTACTACAAGATTAGAGTGGTTTCATATATGGCCACAGGAATTGATAATAAGACAGGACTTATAAAACACGATGAAGTAAAGGCTGAGAGTACATTTAAGTCCTTTAAAAAGATAAGAATTAAATCTTCAAAAACAAAGATTTATTCTATCAAGGCTCTTTCTAAAAGAAGAATCAGAATCAGATGGAAGAAGGAAGAGGAAGCCGCCGGTTTTGAGATATACAGAAGTACAAGCCCTAATGGCGACTATACAAAGATTAAAACTGTAAGAGCTACTAAGAAGAAAAAATATAAGTTCATAGATAAGAATCTTGAAAGCGGAATGACCTATTATTATATGGTAAGACCATATGCTATGGGAATTGCTGAACATGAGTATCAGCCATATTCGTCAGTAAGGACAGCCACAGCTTTACTTGATAAGACAACTATCACTTCTACAGAAATAACCGGAGAGGACAGTATAACACTAAACTGGGATCCTATTTCAGATGCAACCGGATATAAGGTTTATTTTAAGGTTGATGGCGCAAAGAAGTATAGTAAGGTAGCAATTCTTAAGGGAGCAGATAAAACAAGCTATACCATGACAGGAGTTGCTGACAGAACTAAGATTTATTTCAAGATAATGACCTATAAGAAGCTGGAGAAAAAGGTACTTAGAACTGTTTCCGATCCGGTTGAAGCATTTAACAGCTACTATGCTTACGAGGGTGAAACAAAGGAACAGAAATGCATGAGAATCTTTGGAACAACCACATATCAGGGATATAAATCAGCTTCTGAAGCAAATGCCCATATGGCTACAATTACTATCAGAGTATGGGATTTAAATGCTTCCGGAAAGAAGTATGGAAAGAATGTAAGCCTTACAGTAAATAAGGCAATAGCTCCAACAGTTAAAAAGATGTTTGCGGAGATATATAAGAGTAAACAGAGAATTCCTATTCATGCAATAGGAGCATACAGCTACAGAGGTGGACGTACAGAGCATAACGAAGGACTTGCAATAGATATCAACCCTGTAGAGAATTACATGATCGATAATGGAGTAATCTTGGCAGGTTCCTTCTGGAATCCTAAGAAAAGTCCATATTCCATACCACTTAAATGTGATATGGTAAGTATTATGCAGAAGTATGGATTCTCCAGAGGTTTCTGGGGAAATCGTAAGGATTATATGCACTTCTCATATTTTGGAACCTAAGTAATAAATAAGCACCTGCCACTTATTGGGGATAGTCCCCAGTAGGTGGTGGGTGCTTTTGGTTTACACAGAATAGTTATTCTCAGTAATAATTTTAGTATATTAATTAATCTTAGATCCGCAAACAGCACAGAAGGCTGCACCGTCTTCTAAAGGAGCACCGCAGTTAGGACATACATTTGCTGAAGCCTGTGGCTGCTGCTCAAAGGAAGGCTGTTCATAGGATGCCTGGCCCTGGTTAAAGGACTGCTGATCATAAGAAGTCTGCCCCTGGTTAAAAGACTGCTGATCATAGGTCTGCTGTCCGTAAGGCTGCTGATAAGATGCCTGACCGGCTGATTTTTTAAAGCTTGGGAAACCGCTGAACTGGTCTTCAGTTCCTTTTCCGTTTCCTTTACCTTCAAGCTTATTATTAATATCTATGGTCTTCTTCACAAGGATTATTCCGAGCATGGTTGCTTCATACATAAGTCTGACAACAAATGGTCCGATTATCATTAAAGGAAGTCCGATAAGCACGGTTTTTCCGAATAACATGAAGAATCCGACACAAATGATGGTTACTGTATTCAGTACATAGAAGAACTTAAGAATCTTTTCGATTATCAGATATTTAAGATCAAAGAAATCTCTGATAAATGTAAAGAATGCATTAAGTGTGTTTTTTCTGCTTTCCGGGAAAACGAAAATATAAAGAAGTATTGTAAGTATAAAGGCGATTATTCCACCGGTTATAAACTGCCAACCGAAATCAGCACCGCCGCTGCTTCCCGAATATCCTCCCCAGGTGTTTCCGCTTCTTCTGTAAAGATCAGCTAAAGAATTAAGTGTAAATAGTGACATGATATAATACCTCCATATATTAATTCTGAGTTGCAGGTTGAGTGGTTGTATTTTCGGTTTTTGCTTCGGTTGTATTGATCTTCTTTGTAGCGGCTTCGTCGAGAATACCATTTGCATCAAAGATATAATACTTTCCGTTAATAAGAACTTTTCCGGTAACCATCTTACCTGTTTCGTCAAAATAAGATTTTTTATTACTTGCCCAGCCCTTCATGGCTGTTCCGTTTTTATTTACGCGATACTTTCCGTCACTCAGTTCGACTACCCGTACCTTTTTGCCCTTTAAGAGCTTTGCGTCTTCTCCGAATATATAATATTTATTCTTAATCTTTTTACTGCAGAATTTTGCGGCCTTTCCATCATTTCCGAAATGATATTTACTGCCGTTAATCTTCATCCATTTGTTCTTGGTCTTTTTTTCTTTATTGAAGAAATAGTAATTACCCTTCACTAAAGTGAATCCATCATTAGGAAGCTTCTTTGCATGCTTGGATGCATGTTTAGGAGACATATATGGAATCTTAGTATGAGTAATATGACTAAGAGGATATGAACCGTAAGGAACATCGTAGTACTGACTCCAGGATTTGGCTTCTGCAAAAAGTGGGTCAAAGGCGTAGTTTCCAATCTCCGCCCAGGAATGTCCTCCCGCTGAGCCTGTATATCCGGTTGAATCTATAGATACATAGACATCATCGTATCCGATCACAACTGCCATATAAGCAAAGGCAGCGGCATCTCCGTGACAGTCACTTCCGCCATCCTGGTATACCTGGTTTGCATATCTTGCAGTCCAGGTGCTTCCCATTGAAAAATGTCCATAGGTTTTATACGGGTGACTCTGAACCCATTTCATACATGTAACCAGTTTAGAAGATTTTGACTGACCGGGTGAGGTGATATCATCCACAATATCCTTAGCCCTAAGGATTGTTTCAAATTCCAGTTCATCATCATCGGTCATTTTTTTACCGGTAGCATAGTAGAAATCATTTTTATATTTGATACCCAGGATGACACCATCTGAGTCTGTATAGTACTTGGTGTTGTTGTACTTGAAATCTCCGGTAAGGAGAAGACCATCAGGTGTAAAGAAGTAGTAGTCGCCTTTGATATTGGTGCGGCCTGTGGCATATTTGCCCTTCTTGTAGTAGCGTTTATATTTTTTGCCATTAACCTTAACCTTCTTCCACCCATTGTCAGAAGATTTTTTTGAAATGGTTTTAGAACTTGAGACTCTGGGGGAACTGACTGCGGCCCGGGAGGTATATCCGGAACCCAGTATAGTTGCAGCGACCAGAGAGAATGTAACAACATATTTGAATAGTTGCTTTTTCATTTTTTTCACACCCCTCGTGATTAATTATTTAATACATAGGTATTGTACCACAAAATGCAGTGAATTATAATTACTAATAATAAAAACTTCTAAGAGGGAAAGATGAGCAGGAAAAAAGTAGATTTAATTACGGGTTTTCTGGGGAGCGGAAAGACTACATTTATTACGGAATATGCAACCTATCTGACGGAGAAGGGGCTGAATGTGGGTATCATTGTAAATGATTATGGTGCCATCAATGTTGACAGGCTTCTTCTGGAGGAGGTTCTTGGGGATAGGTGCCATCTGGAGATGGTGATAGGTGGAGATCCGGATTGTGCAAGGCGGCGCCTGAAGACAAAGCTTATTGCCATGGCAATGGACAGATACGACCATGTTATTGTAGAACCTTCGGGAATATTTGACGTGGATGATTTCTTTGATCTTCTATTTGAAGAGCCTCTGGAGAGATGGTACGAAATAGGAAATGTATTCTCCATAGTTGATGCACAGTTAGATAAAACCATGTCTGATGAAGCAAGATATATTTTGGCATCACAGCTATCCAAGGCCGGCTGTGTTTTGCTGAGTAAATTCAGCGAAGCGTCCGAAGAGTCTGATAACATTAAAGCGGGCTGGAGCGGCTATGATACATGCGGCGAAGAAGTGAGGGGACTGATTGAATATCTGAATGACTGCCTGGAGCAGTTTAAGTGTAACCGCAGGATTAATGATATATATCTGTGGAGAAAAGATTCCATCAGTGAACAGGATTTTGAAAAAATGTCTTCTGCCGGTTACAGATCCGGTGAGATGCTGAAGCTTCCTGTTTCAGAGGATAACAGCTTTGATTCCATTTTCTTCTTTCATGTGGAAACAGAGCATGAAAGGGATAAGATCATATCAGTTATTAAAGGTATTTTTGAGGATGAAAAGGCGGGAAATGTTATCCGGCTGAAGGGCTTTATAAAGCTGCCTCCTGAGGAGGGGGAGAATTCCGAAGCAAAATGGCTGGAGGTGAACGCCACTAAAACTGCAGTTTATATTAATCCCATCTCAGTGGGTCAGGATCTGTTTATTGTTATCGGAGAGAATCTGGACAGGAAAGTAATAGGAAAGCACTGGATAAACTATGATAAGGGAATGGCTCCCTTGGGGCAGTGAAGTGTGGTACAATAGGTACAGTCAGGGTAATATTGTTTATGAATGAAATAAAAGATAGGTACTGAATATGAAGAGAAAGATAGCATTATTCTTGTCACTTTTTTTAGCAGTTGGAAATGCAGCTACGATTCCGGGAACGGCTTATGCTAAGTCTTCATCCGTGAGTGCACCGGTAATTACGCTTAATGAAGAAGACCCCTTTGAATATACAACGATTTCCGGTAAGACAAGGCTCCTTAATAAGAGTGCGGCATATCCTGAAACATTTGATCTGAGAGATGTTGACGGTGAAAGCTATGTGACACCTGTAAAGCTTCAGAATCCATTTGGTTCATGCTGGGGATTTGCAGCAATCGGAGCAGCAGAGACAAGTATTCTGGGATCCGGACTGGCGGAGCAGGATAATTATGGAGTTGTGGCAGATGAGACTGAGGGAATAAAGGCTCTGGACCTCTCCGAAAAGCATCTTGCTTATTTTGCTTCCAGAGCATTAAATGATGCGGACAGTTCTCAGAACGGAGAAGGCACTCATCATGCTGATGGAATAGATGCATCCGAAATAATGAATATAGGCGGACTTCCTGTTCTTGCAACCAACACATTTGCTCAGGGAGTAGGCCCTGTGCATGAGTCGAGAGATGTATCCTATGAGTATAAAGGTAAGGATGGACGAATAGATATCAGAGTTCCGGGCGGAGCATTCTGCTATAGTGCAGAGGATGACTGGTCGATTGATGATGAGAAGCGTTTTTATCAATCCTATGTGCTTAAAGAGTCATATATGCTTCCTTCACCCTGTGAGATTGATGATGAGGGAAATTATACCTATAATCCTGCCGGAACCGCTGCGATAAAGGAGCAGATAATTAATAAGCGTGGAGTTGAGATTGGTTTCTCTGCTGACACATCCTCCCCAAATCAGGATTTAGGAGAGGACGGAATGTTCCTTAGTACGAAAAACTGGGCTCATTATACATGGTTCCCTGCTCAGGCGAATCATGCAGTTCAGGTAGTTGGATGGGATGATAACTATCCTTGTGAGAATTTTACAGAAGAGCATAGACCTCCTCAGGATTTGTTCCCGGATGGACGTCATGAGGGTGCAACTGATGGCGGAAACGGAGCGTGGCTGATTAAAAACAGCTGGGGCTCAGGCGAAGAAGCTTTCCCTAATAAGGGAGAAGGCAACTGGGGGCTTTTTACTGGTCAGGATAAGACTCCATATGAAAAAAACTCAGATGTTCATACAGGTTATTTCTGGATTTCTTATTATGACCAGTCCATTTCCCTGCCGGAGGCTTTGGAATTCGATAAGGCTAATACCACTGAGGGATATATTCTTGACCAGCTTGATTATATGCAGGTAATGAATGTCCTGGCATCCAGATTCAACGATGAGGCCAAGATGGGAAATGTTTTCCAAGCGGAGTATCCTGAATCATTGGAGCAGGTATCCTGCCAGACTTCTTATCCCGGAACTACAGTTATTTATGAAGTATATCTCCTGCCTGAGGATTATATAAGCCCGGTGGATGGAATAAAGGTTTCAGAGGTTACGGCAACTTATGAATTCGGAGGATTCCACAAGGAAAGCCTGCCGGAACCGGTCTACCTACAGAAAGGACAAAAATACGCAATAACCGTAACACAGATAACACCAAGCAATGAATATGTAGTTAATACACCGGTTGGTTATGGATACGGAGGTCTTCACTGGGATAAAGGAATAATAAACCCGGGAGAAAGCTTTGTATATAAAGATAACTGGTGGAATGATTATTCAGATAAGGATTTCAGAGGAGAAATATTTGATAATCCCGGAATTGAGGTGCCGGAATTCGACAACTTCCCGATAAAAGGTTTTTGTAAGCCTACCGGTGAAGATATTGCCATCAGATTCTTAAAAAAGACTAATGAAATGAGAGTCTTCAGAGATGAAACCTATAGTTTCAGAATTGGATTTACGGCTTCATCAGATGCGACTATTCCTACCAATCCCAAAATCGAATGGAGCTTTTCTGAGGGGGGAGACGAGCTGGCAGATATAGAGCCTTCAGCCGATGGCTCAAGGGCAGTTATAATTCCTAAGGATGGAGGAAAAACATGTCTTATAGTTAAGGTAGAAGGTGTAGGAACCGAGGTTCTTCCAGTCAGCTTTTATAGACCTTCAGCAAGTATTGTAAAGTATAAGAATATAGATGAGGAAGAGATTCCTATTCCAAATGTTTATACCGGCGAAGAAATAAAGCCTGAGATATCGGTATGTCTGGATGATCCGAAGACCACAGAGCTTGAGACAGAAACAGAATATACAGTTGAATATAAGGAAAATATCAAATGCGGAGCAGGTCTTATGATTGTATCCGGAGCAGGCAGGCTTAGCCATGATTCCTTTGATGAATGGTTCCCGATCGTACCTCAGAAGGCAGAGATAACGGAAATAAAAGCCGGAGAGGAAAGCCTGGATATTAAGGTTAAAGATCAGTCTGATACCGGAATCACCGGATATGAGGTTTGTTATCGCATAAGTGGTGATGACAAAGCCGAGTGGAAATCAGAAACCATAGAAACATCAAAGGATACATTAACCATTAATGGTCTGAAGCCGGGAAGCAAGTATGATGTAAAGGTCAGTGCAT
The DNA here is from genome assembly GCA_024692605.1 of Eubacterium sp. Taxonomy (GTDB): domain Bacteria; phylum Bacillota; class Clostridia; order Lachnospirales; family Lachnospiraceae; genus Eubacterium_Q. The sequence goes on along the minus strand of JAILMQ010000075.1, from coordinate 6,051 downwards.
ATGTTGATATTCCGGAAGGCAAAATGAGCTGGTATATGGAGAGCAGCTATAATGGTGAGTGGAGCGATGTTAAAACCAGTGATGAAGTGACAGAAAAGAAGGCTCCGGTACCTGATGACAGTGATAAAGAAGGAAAGATATCTGCCGCAGATGCGGACAAGCTGATCGGTGAGCTGAAGGATGGTAAAGATCCGGCAGACAGCACATTTGCGCCTCTTAAGCTCAGAAGCGTAAAACAGACTAAGAAGTCTGTAAGGGTTCAGTGGAATAAGACGGCAGGTGCTCAGTCCTATGTACTCTACGGTAATATATCCGGCAAAAAGAATGCTATGCAGAAGATTGCCACAGTTAAAGGAACATCAAGGAATCTTACTAAGATAGCAGGAAAGAAAGTTAAAAAGGGAACCTATTATAAATTCATAGTAGTTGCTTTAGACAAGGATGAAAATGTTCTGTCCATGTCCAAGACTATATGTGTGGCCACATCCGGCGGTAAGGTTGGTAACCACAAGAGTATAAGTGTTAAGAAGTCTGTTCTGATAAAGGCAAAGAAGTTAAAGAAGGGTAAGAGCCTGAAGCTGAATGCCAAAGCAGTACTGAAGTCGAAGAAGCTTAAGGCTAAAAAGAAAATGGCGATTCGCTATGAATCTTCAAATGCAAAGATTGCCACAGTTTCATCTAAGGGTGTTATTAAGGCTAAAGCAAAAGGAAGCTGTTATGTATATGCATATGCTCAAAATGGTGTAGCTAAGAAGATAAAAGTAGTTGTTAAGTAATTGAGTAAGTGGTTTAGTAAATAATAATTGAAAAAATAATTGTTTTTGAACGTAAATAATATGGTATTTGTTTCAAAATTATGTTATTATTAAAAAGTGGTGATTAATAATCACATTTTAAAAAATTATATCAGGAGGACGTAGCATGAATTATACGATTCAAGGGGAAACTCTTCCGGTTGTAATCATTAATCTTGATGCCGGAGAAAAAGTTGTAACTGAAGGCGGCGGAATGTCATGGATGACACCTAACATGAAGATGGAAACAAAGGGTGGCGGACTTGGAAAGATGCTCAGTAGAGCAGTTTCAGGAGAGTCAATCTTCCAGAACATCTACACATCAGAAGGTGGCCCGGGAATGATGGCTTGTGCATCAAGCATGCCTGGATCAATCAGAGCTTTTGAGCTTTCACCAGGAAACAGCATTATTCTTCAGAAGTCAGCATTTCTTGCTTCGGTTGGTGATGTAAATCTTTCAATTCATTTCAAGAAGAAGTTAGGCGCTGGTCTCTTCGGTGGTGAGGGATTCATCATGCAGAAGGTAGAAGGACAGGGCGTTGCATTTGCAGAGTTCGACGGACACGTTGTTGAGTATGAACTTCAGGCTGGTCAGCAGCTTGTTGTCGATACCGGACATCTTGCTGGTATGACTGAGAGCTGCCAGATGGATATCGTTACTGTTAAGGGACTTAAGAACATCGCTTTCGGTGGAGAGGGTCTCTTCAATACAGTAGTTACAGGACCTGGAAGAATTTATCTTCAGACTATGCCTGTATCTAACCTTGCAGGAGCAATCCAGCCATACATCGTAACATCAAGCTAAATCAACTTGAATATAAAAACTGTACCAAGGGAAATCCCCTGGTACAGTTTTTTGTTTACAGTGAAGACCAGCGGGCACTTGATCCGCATGGTAGTACAAGTCCTGAGTCACGAACAATCAGTCCGATGTCGGCTGCATTTACCTGTCCGCCGTGGCTTTTTATTATTGTTGAAGATATGATGTAATCCATTACTGCCGGTGAAAGTCCGGTGGTGTACATATTTATAAGAAAAAGAATTGCATCATCCGCAAGTATCTGCTCTGTCTTTTGAACAAGTTCGTATATGGAATCCTCCAGTCTCCAAAGCTCGCCCTTAGGGCCGCGGCCATAGGAAGGCGGATCCATTATAATGGCCTGGTATTTATTCTTACGCCTTATTTCTCTTTCCACGAACTTCATGCAGTCGTCCACCAGCCACCTGATTGGTGCTTCTTCAAGTCCTGAGGAGCGGGCGTTTTCTTTTGCCCAGTTGGTCATTCCCTTTGAAGCATCAACATGGGTTACCTTCGCACCTGCGGCAGCTGCTGCAAGAGTTGCTCCGCCGGTATAGGCAAACATGTTCAGCACCTTTATCTCACGGCCTTTTTTTACCTCACCCTGAACTGTATTAAAAATCCAGTCCCAGTTAGCAGCCTGTTCCGGAAAAAGACCGGTATGTTTGAATTTGAAGGGCTTCAGATTAAATGTAAGAAACTCGCTTCCATTTATTCCGACCCCCGGCAGCTGATATTTAATTCTCCATTCCTCTGGAAGATCGAAGAACTCCCATTCACCACCGCCTTTGTTGCTTCGGTGATAATGACCATTCAGCTTCTTCCATTCAGGAGCCGTTCTTTTGGTATTCCATATAACCTGGGGATCCGGTCGAAGAAGAATAAATCTTCCCCATCTCTCAAGCTTTTCTCCATTGGAAGTATCAAGGACCTGATAGTCCTTCCATCTGTCTGCTAAATACATTTAAATATTTCCTCCTAAGTGTTAATTGGAACATACGGATTGCTCCGTTTCTCCGAAACTCTCGCAATCCTGAACCACTCAAAAACCGCTAATTTGCTTCGCAAATTGCTTTTTTCTCGTGTTTCGGCAGGTCATGAAGTCAATTAGCATTTCCTGCAAGCAGAAATGCTATTGACTTATGACCTTATGTTCCAAAGTATGAGAAGTGCATATAATCCTTCCGGTTGCCCCAGAAACCTCTGTAGAAACCGTATTTTCTCATAATCTTTACCATATCACATTTGAGAGGTATGGAATAGGGATTTGTTTTCGGACTCCAGAAGGAACCGGCCTGAATCACGCCATCGTCTATCATATAGTTTTCAACCGGATTGATATCAATTGCCAGACCTTCATTGTGTTCTGAACGTCCGCCTCTCCAGCTGTATCCGCCTATTGCATGAATAGGGATACGTTCTTTGCTTTTGAAGATTTCGCTGAACATCTGCTTTACGGTAGGCGCTATTTTCTCATTCACTGTAAGGTAAACTGTCTTCGGATATTTAATTCCTGCGCTGTTCATATCCCATACCCGGATGGAGATAGTCTTCATATGCGAGGATGCTTCAGCGGCACTGGAATAACCGCTGTAATAATTTTTGCCGAATATTCGTCTGGATCTTGCTTCATAGGACTCTCTATCATAGCCATAGTAGCTGCAAAACTTCATGTAAACATCCGATTCGCTTGTGATAGTTCCGTTTGCGGTTTTTCTGTAAGCAACGATCTTATAATAATACGCCTTTCCGTTAGTCAGCTTTTTATGAGTAAAGGTAGTTTTAGAATTCTTCTTCAGAGTCTTTATCTTTTTAAACTTTCCATTCATTTTGGTGGACACGTAAACCATGTATCCGCTGGCTGCACTTACCTTCTTCCATTTGATGGTGTTGGTGCGCTTTCTTGTGGAAGAGGATCTTATAATCTTAGTTTTATTGATGGTTGTCTGAACAGATTTCTCATCGGATGCACTGCTGTAATACTTTTTGCCGTTATATGTAACATAAGGCACTACTTTATAGAAGTATATTGCTCCCAGCACCAGACCTTTTTCAGTAAAACTGTATAGCTCCTTGGATTCCCCATTCTCATATGTCCAGGTGGTCTTTGCCTTGGCGCCTACAGTTTTAACATGCTGGAATTCACCTGCAGCTCCTTTTTTTCTATAGATTGCATAACCATCAGCATCGTTTTGTTTTTTCCATTTTATAGTAACAGACTTGGAGTTCCCAGCTTCAAGCGAATCAATCTCAGGCTTGTTCAGGGGAAGAATACATTTTATTACAGGAGTATATGGTCCTGAAACAGGAGTTGTATACCCATAATAATATTCTTCATCATAAGTATAAATCGAAGTGATATGTGCACGGTAGTAATGTGGCACTCCCTCTTCAGGATAGTCTGTATAATAAGTTGTACCGGGGTTATTACAATAATAATTTTCTATGACATGGAAACTGTTTGAATCCCCGTCTGATCTTTCAATACTTATTACATATTCCGGACTGTCATAGCTCCAGGAAAGCTTAACATATTTATCGGAATCTTCCTGTGTTACAGTAGCGGAAAAGTTGGAAGGTGCAGTAACATTTGTTGCTTCCTCTGCATGGAGATCTAACCCCAGTGAAGGCATAAAAAGTACAAGTCCCATTAACAGCATCCATAGGAGGATGCCTCTTTTAAAAGCTTTTACCATCATGATCATTCCCTCTCTTTTAGTTTTTTGATCAAGTATCCGAATTATATGAAAACAGTGTAACATAAATCACGGAAAATAAACAGTAATAGCAATATGCACAAAACAAGTTGTGCAATACTACAAAATGAAATTGGATTATTTTTTTTAGGTTTAGGATATGGTATCATAATCCTAATTGTTTAAAAAAAGGAGAAGTGCGATGCAGTTAAAAGTAAAAGAGCCGGAAAATACACCGGAAAACACTAGTGGTACAGAGACGCAGCCACAGAATCTTGGGGGACAGCCGGACGTACCCGGAGTATCCAACAATGGTTATCTAAATGATGAGATGGATTTCCTGGCAGAGGATGGAGATATGTTCGGAAATCAGTTCAGTCAGAATAACGGTACCGGTAATGGTGCTGGTAATGGTCCCCAGAATTATGGAGTACCCGGAAACAGTGACCCGGAGCCTACAAGCAAGCCTCGTAAGCTTACTAAGCAGGAGTTCTTCAACAGTCCAAGAAACAGAAAGGACAGAGACAGGATCATAATAAGCTCCATCGTAATAATTGCTACAGCTATATTCGATGTGGTAAGAGTTGATTTCTGGCTTCAGGCATTAAAGAAACAGATACAGCTTGTAAATGATCTGTCAGAAGAGTTTGGACTGGGTGAGGAAAACATGATAGATCCACAGGCCATAATGAGAACACAGGTTATTTTGTCTGTAATATTTGTGGCTTTGGGAATAGGAATATTCTTATTTAAGAGCAGAGCCTGTGCCATAACAGGTCTGGCATTTACGGTTATCAATTGTCTTTATACGATAGTAGTAGCTCACAATTTCCGTTGGTATTGGACCATCATTGCCTTTGGTTATGCAGTAGTGGCAACCATAAGCTTTAACAAGAACTGGCAGGAATATGAAGACCACGGAGAATGGAAAAAAGACTGGTAAAAATAAATCAAAAGTAACCCATTGGGGTCAGACCCCTTTGGGTTGATTTAAACTGGGAGGACATGTATGAAACTAAGCAAATGTATTGGAAAGGTGCTGAAAAAAGCATCAATCATTGGATCAGCTGCATTTCTGTTTGCTGCATCACCGGCAGTGACTGCAAATGCTGAAGGTGAAAGACCGGAGGCAGATCCGTCAAAGGGAGTTACGTATGATATTAATGAAGTTACGGGAGTTGTTAATAACTACAACTGTAACGGTAATTCTGTAATCATTACAACTGTAAAAGTGGATGGTACAGATTATCTAAATATATATATAGATAAGGATGCGGATGGAGAGATAGATGAGGATGAATCTCCTGTGGAACTTCCATCAGCAACCTCACCGGACAGTTCTGAGAAATCGCCAAATCTTGAAACAGGATATGTTATTTATGGTGCAGTTTCTTCGAAGGTAACAAATCCATTTACCATAACTGTCATGGATTCACAGTCCGGAATCAACAAAGGCATTTATGGAACAGTATCGTCTGAAGTATTGGCAGACATTACTTTGAATGTAAAAAATGTCACAAGTAATTACGATATTGCTGCCCTGTATGGTGGTACTACACAGACCGGAAATGTAACGGTTAACGTTGAGGAATCAACATTGGGTTCCCTGTATGGTGTGAGTAACGGATGCACATTATCAGGTGAAGTTAATGTGGATATAAGCACTACAAATGTAAAGAATGTATATGGAATATATGGCGGTAGTACGTGTAACGGTGATGTAAGTGTTACAGTAGATGAGTATTCAGGTTCATATTCCTCT
>JAILMQ010000042.1 GCA_024692605.1 Eubacterium sp. | reverse complement strand
TGAAATCACCGGTGGATTAAAGATGGAGGATTATATAGCATTCCCTGATGATTATGTTGAGGAAGGCTGTATGACAACAACCAATATAGATGATATAGAGGAAGAAACCGGTCTAACAGATATGGCATCAGATGGCGATGCTATGGATATGGATATGATGGAAGAATTCCCTGAAGAGGATATGGCAACATCTCCGGATGCTCTTATTGATGAATCTATGGATATGGATAATACAGATATGAGCGATGATGGAATGTCTGATATCGAAGATAATGGTGATATGTTCCTTGGTGGCGACGACACTGATGTTGGTGGTGTAGATATAGATGGTTCAGAAGATTATGATGATTCAGAAGATGCTGATGATTCTGAAGATGATTTCGATTTAGAGTAGGGGGTGGATTATGTCTCTACTTGAGTTGAAAAATATCTACAAAACCTATTCCCAGGGCAGTATAGATGTTCCTGCTTTAAAGGATATTAATCTAACTGTTGAGGAAGGTGAATATGTTGCAATAATGGGTCCTTCAGGATCAGGCAAGTCAACCCTTATGAATATTATTGGTTGTCTTGATAAGCCTACGGAAGGTACCTATTTATTACATGATAATGATATAGGAATACAAAGTGACAGAAGTCTTTCTGATATCAGAAACAGAGAGATTGGTTTTGTGTTCCAGAATTTTAATCTGATGCCAAGGCAGTCGGCACTTCAAAATGTTGAACTGCCACTTCAGTATGCAAAGGTACCGAAAAAAGAGAGAAGAAAAGCCTGTGAAGAGGCTCTTACCAAGGTTGGCCTTGAGGAAAGAATGGCTTTCAAAGCTACACAGCTTTCCGGTGGTCAGAAGCAAAGAGTTGCTATTGCAAGAGCAATAGTTAATAAACCAAGCCTTCTCCTGGCAGATGAGCCTACCGGTGCTCTGGATTCCAAATCCGGAATTCAGGTTATGCAGCTTTTTAAACAGTTACATAGCGAAGGTTCTACCATCATTATGATCACACATGCTGAGGAGATTGCTCTTCATGCCAACAGAATCATAAAAATCTTCGATGGCGAGATTACAAGTGATTATATAGTTGAACATCATGAAGATGTAGAAAGTTCTATGAGTGTGGGCAGTCCTATGAATGAAGGGAGTGAAGTATTATGAAAAAATTAATTATCACTCTTATTATTCTTGCAGTTATTGCAGCAGGTGGAATAATTATTTCACGTACATATAAAAAACATATGAAAAACTCTAACCCTGTTAAAGTTTATTCTATGGAATATTTTGCTGATGGTGGTTACTATGATTATTTTGATTCCATGTCGGGAACTGTTTCAAGTAACGGAGATCAGAAGGTATATATTGAACCCGGAAAGAAAGTTAAAGAAATTCTTGTAAAAGAGGGAGACAAAGTTAAAGCCGGTGATGTTATCCTTACTTATGATAATACTCAGGCTCAGCTTAAGCTTAATTCTCTTTATTCTGATCTTTCTGTTCTAAGGTCTGATCTTGCTCTTGCCAATTCAGAGCTTAACAAGCTTGCCAAAACTACTCCTACAGAAGAAGAGGAAGAGGAAGAAGAGGATACAACTGAGGCTACCACTGAAGCCACAACAGAAGCCACAACAGAAAAAAAGAAGAAAAAGAAGACTACAGAAGCTACAACAGAAGCTACTTCTGAAGCCACAACAGAGGATACGGAGTCTACCACAGAAGCTACTACCGAAACATCAACTGATGAAGGTTCTACAGAAGCTACTTCAGAATCAACAACAGAAGCCACTACAGAAGCTACTACTGAAAAAAAGAATAGTAAAAAGAAGAAAAAGAAAAATAAAAAGACTACTGAGGAAACCACAGAGGCTACCACAGAAGCTACTACAGAAGCAACCACAGAAGAGACGGATGATGAAGATATATATGATTATGGTGAGGATGATGAAATCGATTACGAGGATTATGATGCTGACGACTTCGATTTCGATGATGATGAAGAATACACAAAGTATGAACTTACTGTAGCTATCCAGAAGAAAAAGGAAGAGATTGCATCTATCCAGAATGATATCGGAGTTCAGGAGCTTGCCATCAAGCGTCAGGAAAGAGCTATGAAGGCCAGTGATGTTATTGCTAAGATTTCCGGAACTGTTATTAAAGCTGATTCATCTGATTCAAATAAGAATGTGGGTGAGCCATCAGTCATCATTTCAGCAAATGGAACATATTCTGCAATTGTTTCAATTGGTGAATATCAGCTCGAAAGTCTTGATATTGGAGCAACAGTAAGTGTTTATTGTTATGACACGGGAAATAATTATGAGGGTACTATAGTTGATGTAGGAACAACACCTTCAAGTGAGTCATCCTATCCTTATACAGAGTCAAAATATCCTGTTAGAGTTTCAATAGATGACAGTCAGGATCTTACGGAAGGTGCCTATGTTGAGGTAAATGTAGATGGTACCATTCAGACTGATGAAGAAGACAGTAATAATCTTGTAATACCTCTGTTTTTCTGCAGACAGGATCATGGCAAGTATTATGTTATGAAACAGTCGAAGGGTCGTCTGAAAAAACAATTTGTCAATACCGGTAAGATTTACTATGGTACAGAGATTGTTATTAAGGGCGGAATAGATGCTACAGATAAGATAGCATTTCCTTATGGAAAGGATGTTATCGAAGGAAAAATCTGTGAAGAAGCAGATATTGATGACCTGTTATATTAGGAGGAAAGGAAATTGATTGAGAATATAAGATTATCATTCCAGGGTATATTCAGTCATAAACTGCGTTCCTTTCTGACTATGCTTGGAATTATTATTGGTATTGCGGCTATTATTGCCATAGTATCAACCATCAAGGGTACAAATGATGAGATCAAAAACAGCCTTGTTGGAGCAGGAAGTAATGTAGTTGCTGTTAATCTTACACAGGGTGGAATGGAGATATCCTCTAATGATGGAGTGGATGTAAGTAAAGTTCCTATCATAGATGATGATATGTTATCTGAAATAAAAGATATACCAACTGTTATGGATGCAGCGATTTATCATAAGACCATGGCTTATGAAGGCATAAATCATGGCAACAATATGCTTACCGGTGCATACATCTATGGCTGTAATAATGATTATATAAGACTTGAGAATTATAGAATTCATAAAGGAAGACTTTTTACAGAAGAGGATTTTACAAACTTTAATAAAGTTGTAATCCTGGATTCAGTAACGGCTTATTCACTTTTTGAAGGTGAAGAGCCAATAAACAAAACTATTGAGATATCCGGTGAACCCTTTGTAGTTGTAGGAATCGTTGATAAGGATGAGGAATATGAACCTATCATTAATTCTGTTGAAGACTGGGAAACCTATTATGGTGAAGAGAGTTCCAATATGATCATTCTTCCTGACAGTATCTGGCCACTTATTTATTCCTATGACCAGCCTTATCAGGTTATTGTAAAAGCTACTTCAACTGAGGATATGGCAGATGCAGGAAAGAAAACTCAGGAATATCTGAATCAGTTTATTTCAAATAGCAACTCAAGACCTTCTATGGGTGATTCAGAAGATGAAGAGGGCGAAGAGGAAGAAGTAGTTAAGTATAAGAGTGAAGATATTCTTCAAAAGGCCCGTGAGCTTCAGGAACTTAAGAATTCCACAAGTACACAGCTTATCTGGATTGCAAGTATATCACTTCTTGTTGGTGGTATCGGTGTTATGAATATCATGCTTGTTTCCGTTACGGAAAGAACAAAGGAAATCGGACTTAAAAAAGCTATTGGAGCCCGTAAGGGTGTAATTTTGGGACAGTTCCTGACAGAGGCTTCTGTTCTTACAAGCCTTGGTGGAATACTTGGAGTACTTACAGGAATCGGTCTGGCATATTTTATATCCCATGTGGCTGATGTTCCGGTGGCTATTAGTGTTCCGGCCATAATGGTTTCTGTTATCTTTTCAATGGTAATAGGTATCATATTCGGTCTTATACCTTCCATTAAGGCAGCAAATCTTAACCCTATTGATGCACTTAGATATGAGTAGTACTTGAAAGCTATTTATTACTTTGGTATAATCTCATAGGTTTAATAAATCTGATTTTATGAATGAGAGGAAATAAAAATGGGACTTTTAAAGGAATGGAGAGATCATGCTTATGGTCTTGATGATAGAACCCCTGAAGGAAAGCAGTTCTGGCTTAATTATTTTCAGATTGAAAAGGGTATTTACGAACAGCTTTTAAAGAATCCTAAAGAGGTTGTTAAGGGTACCGTTAAGGAACTTGCTGAAAAATACGAAACAGATATTGAGACTATGGTCGGTTTCCTTGATGGAATTGACGAAAGCCTTGTAGAATCAAATAATCTTGATGAGATTACTGAGGATTCAGAGGTTGAGATCAATATTGATACTGAAAAGCTTTATATGAATATGGTAGGATGTAATGCTGAGTGGCTTTATACCTTACCTGAATGGGATAAAATATTTGATAAAGAGAAGCAGCAGGAATTATATAAGCAGGAGAAGACATCTCATACTGTTGTAAAAGCTCCAAAGGTTGGAAGAAATGATCCATGTCCTTGCGGAAGTGGAAAGAAATATAAAAAATGCTGTGGTAAATAAGTTATATAAAGCAAAAGGTGGGAATTATTATCTTCCCGCCTTTTTGATTACTTTACAGGACTAGAGGTTATATGTCTGGATTTACTGAAGAACAGATGACTAGCATAGAATGGTTTAAGGGACCGCTTTTAGTGCTTGGCACTCCGGGTTCCGGTAAGACCACGGTAATAGTCAACAGAATTAACAACTTAATATGCAAGTACAATGTTTCTCCAAAGAATATCCTTGTTATTACATTTACCAAGGCTGCGGCTGAGTCTATGAAAAGAAGATTTCTGGATATGTCCTTTCTGGATTCTACAGATGTTCGGTTTGGTACATTTCATTCCTTCTTTTACTGGATTATCAGAACTGCCTACAGAAATATTCGTTTTGAAGTTCTGGATGAGGATGTAAAGCGTCAGGTTATCAGAAATATCCTTAGAAAGATCAATAGAGAGGAATATGATAATGAGGAGATGGTTGGAAATGTGATCAATCAGCTTGGACGTTTGGCCTGTGACATGATAGATATTGAAAATTATTACAGCTCTGATATGGCTGAAAATGATTTCAAAAAAGTCTATTACATGTATAAGGATTATAAAGAGCAAAAAGGCCTTATTGATTTTGATGATATGGTGCTTAGATGTTACCAGCTCCTTAATGAAAGAAAAGATATTCTGGAAATGATAAGGAAAATGTATCCTTACATCATGATTGATGAGTTTCAGGATACTAATCTTATTCAATATGAGATAATTAAGATGCTGGCTCATCCCCTGGATAACATATATGTGGTTGGAGATGATGACCAGTCTATCTATGGTTTCAGAGGTGCCCGTCCGGATATAATGCTATCCTTTACAAAGGAGTTTAAGGGGGCTAACGTACAAAGACTTTCATATAATTTCAGGTGTCCTCCCGAGATAGTTGAATTATCTTCCGGGATAATTGCTGATAACAGAAAAAGATATGATAAATCATTAAAATCTGCAGTTGAAAAAAAGGGGCATATCCTTGGAACCAGTGTTACAAGTACCAATGAGGAATGTGACCTAGTATGTAAAAGAATTAGATCATCTCTTAAAAAGGGTACCAAGGCAGATGAGATTGCTGTTCTTTACAGAACCAATGAACAACCTGCTGGGCTTATTTACAGACTAAAAGATTATAATATTGATTTTAATGTCCGGGATGTGATTCCTGACCTTTTCAGCAGTCCCTTTGTTGCACCTGTTCTTAATTATATAGAATTTGCTCTTGGAAATCACAGCAGGGATGTATTTGTTTCTTTTATGAATAAACCTGTGAGATATATATCCAGAGATATGCTTAAGAAGGATACAGTAAGTATAGATGAACTTATTTATCTTTCAACGGGAAAGGATTATCTTAAAACAAATATCAGAAGACTTTTCAGTGAGCTTAGAACCATATCAAAGCTTAAGCCTTATACAGCTATTAATTATATAAGGGACAGTGTTGGATATGATGATTATCTGATAAAATATGCCAAGGAGCATAATATTGATGAAACAGAGGTTTTTGAATCCCTTGAAGAGTTTCATCTGATGACAAGAGAGTTAAAGACTTTCGATGAATTATATGATATGATTGATGAGTATCGCCAACTTATTAAACAGCAGGAGATTGAAAAGAATGCTGATAAGTTTAAGCCCAGGGTACAGCTTATGACTCTTCATAGTGCAAAAGGCCTGGAATTTAAAGATGTACATATCATAGATGTGGTTGATGGTATCATACCACATAAAAAATCCAAGCGGCCGGATGATATTGAAGAGGAACGAAGGATGCTTTATGTTGGTGTAACAAGGAGCAGTGAAAATCTGTATCTTTATTTTCCGGAGAATGTACGTAACCGGGAGACAGAGATTTCACGCTTTTTAAAGGAGGATAAGTTTAGTGGAATTATCGGAAATCAGAAAAGAGATTGATGAGGTTGATGGTGAGATAAGAAAGCTTTTTGAAAGACGCATGGTTCTTGCGGATAAGGTTGCCACGGTTAAGGCCCAGACAGAGGATGTTATATATAAGCCTGAAAGAGAAGATGAGATAATTCATAATCTTACGGAAAATGTAGATGATTCAATTAAAATGGAATATACAGCTCTTATCAAACGAATCATGGAGCTTAGCAGGAAATATCAATATGGACGTACATTAAAGCTCAGAAACTGTCTGGATATTAAATATCTTGAAATAGAACCGAAGATATATTCTGCTGCAACTATAAAAAGCGAACTGTATATAGTAGACTCAATCTCTAAGGATAATGTTATAACAGTTGATGATCACGAAGATCTGGCGGAAATAATACTTTCAGGTAAATGTTCAGCCGGTATTGCCATTATGGAAAATATCGGAGTTGATGTTTCTGATGGTTTACATAAAATTTTAACTAATAATAATCTTTTTATTAACAGATGTGATATTGTTATAGACGGTATATATCGTAAAAAGGTAGTTACATTTACCAGAGACCTTGTGGTACTGCCAAAGCATAACCGCCTTAAGATCATGTTTGTATGTAAGAACAGAAGTGGTAGTCTTTCCAGTATTCTTTCCATGATTTCGGATTATGGTGTAAATCTTACTGAGATTCATTCCAAACCTTATATCGAAGGAGACTGGAACTATGTATTTATGGTTGAAATGACAGCCTCTCTTTTAATGGAAGCGCATAGGGCACTTATATATCAGCTAATGAATGAAACGGATGAATTTAAAATACTCGGAAGTTATACCTGCACAGACTAATTACGGAGATACTAATGTTTAAACTTTTAAAGTTTATAAAAGGATATAGAATAAGAGCACTTCTTGCGCCGCTTTTTAAAATGCTGGAGGCTACCTTTGAGCTTCTGGTACCTATTGTTATGGTTAAACTGGTTGATATCGGTATAGCCGGAAACAATAAGGGATATATTTTAAAATGTGGTGCTGTTCTTATTATGCTTACAATCGTTGGATATCTTTTTTCCATTACAGCACAGTATTTTGCTGCTAAATCAGCCATAGGCTTCGGTAAGGAACTTAGAAAGGCTCTTTTCAAGCATATAATGAGTCTTTCCTATACTGAGCAGGATAAGTCCGGTGCTTCAACCCTTATTACCAGAATGACAAGTGATGTAAATCAGGCAGTTTCAGGAGTAAATATGATTCTGAGGCTGTTCCTTAGATCGCCATTTATTGTATTTGGTGCTGTTATAATGGCATTCCTTGTGGATTTCGAAACTTCTATGGTATTTCTTATTATTCTGCCTGTACTTACCATTGTGGTATTTGGAATCACCTACGTATGTATTCCTATGTATAAAAATGTCCAGAACAGACTTGATAAAGTTACTCTGCTTACCAGGGAAAGTCTTATTGGTGTAAGAGTTATCAGAGCCTTTAACAGACAGGATATTGAAAGAAAAGAGTTTGGCGATGCGGCAAATGTATTAAAAAAGAGTCAGCTTAGAGTAGGAGTTGTATCCGGATTCATGAATCCTGTTACATTTCTCATAGTTAATCTGGGTATTGCTATGCTTATTAAAAATGGTTCTGTCAGAGTAAATATCGGTGAGCTTACCCAGGGCCAGGTGATTGCACTTGTTAATTACATGTCACAGATACTGGTTGAACTTGTAAAACTGGCAAATCTTATTATCACTCTTACAAAAACTGCCGCAAGCTTCCACAGATTAAGTGATATCTTTGATATAAAGCCGGGAACTGAGTTTCCGGAAAGCCTTTCGGAAGAAGCATCCTCCGAAAGTGTTGTATTCCATAAGGTTTCAATGATCTATAGTGATTCAAAGGAAAACAGTATCGAAGATATATCCTTCACTGCGAAAAAAGGCGAGATTATTGGAATTATCGGTGGTACAGGTTCCGGTAAAAGTTCTTTGGTTAACCTTATTCCAAGATTCTATGATATATGCGAAGGAAGTCTTACTATCAATGGAATTGATATAGAAAAATATCCGAGAGAAGAGCTTCGTGGAATGATAGGTATAGTCCCTCAAAAGGCTGTATTATTCAGAGGAAGTATTGCTGATAATCTCAGAATGAGCAAGCCGGATGCCACAGAAGAGGAAATTAATAATGCTCTTAAAATGGCAGAAGCTTATGATTTTGTGAATCAAAAGGAAAATGGTATTGATTATATGATCACTGAAAACGGAACAAATCTTTCCGGTGGTCAGAGACAGCGCCTTACCATGGCCAGGGCTTTTGTTAAAAATCCATATATTCTTATTCTGGATGACAGTACTTCAGCCCTTGATTATGGTACAGAGGCTAAGGTGAGAAAGAATCTGAGAAAATATTCTGATGGAAGGATAACATTTATTGTTTCACAAAGAGCTTCATCTGTGATGCATGCCGATAAGATCATTGTAATGGATGATGGAAAGGCTGTTGGCATTGGCAAACATGATGAATTGATGAAAATAAATGAAATATATAGAGACATCTGTCTTACCCAACTTAGTGAAAAGGAGGGTATGGCTGTATGAATAAAGAATTAATCCGAAAGATATTTGGCCTTATAAAACCATATGCCTTTCTTATTATCTTATCCTTTATAGCTGCATTAGTTTCTATAATCATGCAGCTTTATGGGCCTATATTATCAGGCCGTGCAGTTGATCTTATCACAGCAAAGGGACAGGTGGATATTGATGGTGTGTGGAAAATACTTATCAGATTTATTATTGTTGTTTTAATAGCAGCATTTGCCCAATGGGTGATGAACCTGATCAACAATAAGGTTGTATATAATGTGGTTTGTAATCTTAGAGAGTCATTATTCGACCATATAAACAGAATGCCTGTTGGATATATTGATTCACATGAGAGAGGAGATATAATATCAAGAATCCTTAGTGATGTGGATACATTTACTGACGGACTGCTCATGGGCTTTACCCAGTTTTTTACCGGAGTTATTACGATTTTCGGTATTCTTATATTTATGTTCAGGGTTAATTTCAGAGTTGCTCTTGTGGTGGTTGTCCTAACTCCTATGTCTCTTTTTGTTGCAGGATTTATATCTAAAAAATCCTTTGACTTATTCAGGTCTCAATCTAAAAAAAGAGCTCAGATGACGGAGCTTGTAAATGAGATGATTGGAAATGAAGCCGTTGTTCAGGCCTTTTGTTATGAGGATGATGCCGCTGAAAGATTTGAAGCAATTAATGAAGACCTTTCTAAAGCGGAACTATCAGCTACATTTTTCTCATCCCTGACTAATCCATCTACCAGACTTATAAATAATTTTGTATATGCAGGTGTAGGTCTTACGGGAGCCCTGGCGGTACTTACCGGTAATCTGTCCATAGGTCAGCTTACCTGTTTCTTAAGCTACGCTACACAGTTTGCAAAACCATTTAATGAGATATCCGGTGTTATGACGGAGATTCAAAATGCTTTTGCCTGTGCCTCCAGAATATTTGAACTTCTTGAGGAAGAAACGGAATCCGATGACTTAGAACTTAAAGAGCTGGACAAGGTTGATGGAACAGTTGAAATAAGAGATGTTGATTTTTCTTACAACAAAGAAAAGGAACTTATTACAGATCTTTCACTTTCCATTAATCCGGGACAGAAGGTTGCCATTGTCGGTCCTACAGGAAGTGGAAAAAGTACACTTATTAATCTTCTTATGAGATTCTATGATGTAGATAAGGGTGATATATATGTGGATGGCAATAATATATATGATCTGAAGAGAAAGAATCTCAGAGGCTTTTATGGAATGGTACTTCAGGAAACCTGGCTTAAATCAGGAACCATTAAAGAAAATATAGCTTATGGACACACTGATGCATCAGAGGAAGAGATAATAAATGCTGCTAAGATAACCCATGCAGACAGATTTATAAGACGACTTCCCAAGGGCTATGATACCTATATATCAGAGGATGGTGGAAGTCTTTCTGAAGGACAGAAACAGCTTCTTTGTATAACAAGAGTAATGCTTTCCCTTCCGCCTATGCTTATACTTGATGAAGCTACATCATCAATAGATACCAGGACAGAGCAGAGAATTCAAAGGTCATTTATAAAAATGATGAAGGGAAGAACAACATTTATCGTAGCACACAGACTTTCTACAATAAAGGACAGTGATCTTATTCTTGTTATGAAGGATGGAAGTGTTATAGAACAGGGTACACACGAGTCCCTTCTGGCGGATAACGGTTTCTACAAGAATCTTTATATAAGCCAGTTTACTTCATAATCCATGTTAATCATAATAAAGTGTTAACGTTGTTTTGAAATGTATATTATGTTAAAATAAATGCTTGTATTATTAAAAGAATATATCGAGGTGATTCAGTATGATATCAAAAGACTTTAATATGTCAAAAGAGGAACTTATAAGCACTGCAGAAAAATATATGAATGAAACATTCAAAAGATATGATTTTATTGCAGACAGATCAGAGGATATGTTTCTTTATGATGAAAATAACCAGCCATACCTTGATTTCCTTGGAGGAATAGCAGTTAATTCAGTAGGTGGATGTAATGAGGCTGTTATAAAAGCAATAAATGAACAGGCGGCTGATATGATACATGCTTCTAATTATTTCTATACTGTACCGCAGATTATGCTGGCAAAGCTTATCTGTGAAAGTATTGGAATGGATAAGGCTCAGTTCCAGAATTCCGGAGCAGAAGCCAATGAAGCAATGCTTAAGCTTGCCAGAAAATACGGAAACGATAAATACGGTAAAGGTAAAAGATATAAGGTTGTAACTGCATATAATTCCTTCCATGGACGTACCCTCGCAACTTTATCAGCTACAGGACAGCCCGGAAGTTCAATTCATAACGGATTTGAACCACTGGTTGATGGCTTCAAATATGCAGAGTTTAATAATCTTAAATCCTTTGAAGAAGCAGCTACAGATGATGTTATAGCTATAATGATAGAACCTGTTCAGGGTGAGGGTGGTGTTTATCCGGCTACTCAGGAATTTATGCAGGGTCTCAGAAAACTCTGCGATGATAAGGGTATGCTTCTGCTTCTTGACGAAGTTCAGACGGGATGGGGACGTACCGGAAAGCTTATGGCATATATGAATTACGGTATCAAACCTGACGCCGTTACCATGGCAAAAGCTATGGGTGGTGGAATGCCTATTGCATGTATGTGCGCGACTAATGAAGCTATGGAGGCTCTTGGCGCCGGTTCCCATGGTACTACATTTGGCGGTAATCCTGTTTGCTGTGCAGCTTCTTATGCTGCAATAAATGAGATAATTGATAAAAAGCTTTCAGAAAATGCTTATGAAATGGGCAACTATTTCAGAGAAAAGCTTGCAGGCCTTCCAAAGGTAAAGGAAGTACGTGGACTTGGACTCCTTGTTGGTGTTGAATTTGAAGAACCTATTGCGGCTGAAGTTAAGCATAATGCTTTTGACAACAGACTTCTTATGTCTGTTCTTAATCCTACAACCATAAGAATGGTACCTCCTCTTATTGTTAATAAAGAGCAGATTGATGAAGCATTTAGTATATTAGAGAAATGTATTTAATGTGAGAAAGGACATAATAATGGAACGCGAGAATGCATGGAAATCCTACAAAAGTAGTGATGAAAAGAAAATTGAAGCACTGTGTGAAGGCTACAAGGACTATCTCTTTAAGGGTAAAACTGAAAGAGAAGGAATAAAGTATGTGATCAAAAAGGCTAAGGAAGCCGGATATGTATCCCTGGAGGATTTAATTAAAAAGAATAAGAAGATCAAATCCGGTGATAAGATTTATGCACCTTGCATGGGTAAGACTATAGCACTGTTTAACATCGGTAAAAAATCCCTTGAAGAAGGAATGAATATCCTTGGTGCTCACCTTGATTCTCCAAGACTTGATGTTAAGCAGAATCCATTATATGAGAACAGTGACCTTACTTATCTTGATACTCATTATTATGGTGGAATCAAGAAATATCAATGGGTAACACTTCCTCTTGCAATTCACGGCGTGGTTGTAAAAACTGACGGTTCTGTTGTAGACATTGTTATCGGTGAGGATGAAACTGATCCGGTATTTTGTGTGACGGATATTCTTATTCATCTTGCTCAGGATCAGATGGTTAAGAAAGCCAGTACTGCTGTAGAGGGAGAGAATCTGGATCTTCTTATTGGTTCAAAACCAATTAAGTTAAAGAAAGATGAAAAGGATAAGAAGGATCCTGTAAAGAAGAATATACTTCAGATACTTAAGAAGAAGTATGGTATGGAAGAAGAGGACTTCATGTCTGCTGAGCTTGAGATAGTTCCTGCAGGCAAACCAAGAGATATGGGAATTGATTCATCCATGATTATTGCCTATGGTCAGGATGATAAGGTTTGTGCATACACTTCACTTGTAGCACAGCTAAATGTTACCAATCCGGAAAAGACTTCCTGCACACTTCTTGTGGACAAGGAAGAAATCGGATCTGTGGGTGCTACAGGTATGCAGTCTAAATTCTTTGAAAATACTGTTGCTGAAATCCTTGAGCTGGCAGGCTATAAGAGCAGCCTTTCCATCAGAAGATGCCTTCAGAATTCATGTATGCTTTCTTCTGATGTCAGTGCAGGCTTTGATCCTCTATATGCTTCCTGCTTTGAAACAAAGAATGCAGCCTTCCTTGGAAGAGGAATGGTATTTAATAAATTTACAGGCTCAAGAGGAAAATCAGGTTCCAATGATGCTAATGCTGAATATTTTGGCAAGATCAGAGGAATCATGGAAAGAAATAAGATATTCTATCAGACTGCTGAACTTGGTAAAGTAGATGTGGGTGGCGGTGGAACCATCGCTTATATATTATCACTTTACGGTATGGAAGTTATTGACTGTGGAGTTGCGGTACTTAATATGCATGCTCCATGGGAAGTCACTTCAAAAGCAGATATTTATGAAACGGAAAAAGGATACGAAGCCTTCCTTAAAGAAGCTTAAAGCTACTTTATAGAGAAGCATAAAGCGGGACAAATTCTATGAAAATCACCAAAATTAAAATAGCATTTTGTATAACGGCTATTGTGGCATGTATTACAGCATGCCTTTTTGGTGTATATAAATCCCAGGCTTCGACTAATTTTCCTGACTATAAGCAGACTCTTTATAATCAGGATAACGGACTTGGTATAAACGAAATAAATGCTTTGTATCAGGCTAAATCCGGATATATATGGGTTGGTACAGAGGGCGGTCTTTATAGATTTAACGGTAAAGAATTCAAACTGTATAATCTTTGGGATACTGAAAAAGAAGATGTTTATTATATCAATGATATATTCCAGGATAGTAAGGACAGACTTTGGGTCTGTACTAATAATTTTGGACTGTTCTATATAGACAGCGGTGTTACAACACATTTTACAGATGATTACTATAATGGTGTAAAGAGTATTAATACTATATGCGAAACTGAAAAGGGAGTTCTTTATGTTGCAACTTCCAGCGGCCTTTTTACTGTTAATGAGGTAAGTAATGAGCTTGTTTATGTAGAAAGACTTGAAAAGCATAATGTTCAGGATCTCACTTATTCCCATGGCAAGTTATGGGGAATCTATAACGGTAATATGATCTTCTGTATAGATGAAAATGGGGTTCTCCATGAAGAAGATGCTTCTTCATTTTCCGATGAAGAGTTATCTACCATAACCTCTGATGAAAATGGTACGGTTTATGTTGGAACCATTGCAAATGATATTTTGAAATTCAGTGACTTTGATAATGTTGATCTGCTTTATTCAAATGTTGACGGTATCAATAACATTTATATAAACAATGACCGCATATATGTTTGTGCTGATAGTGGTATTGGATTCTTTAATAAAATAGGTAACTTTTCTGTTATCAAAGGTCTTGGTATTCAAACGTATTTTACTGATATGCTTAAGGATTATGAGGGTAATCTGTGGATGTCATCGAAGAAATACGGTGTTCTTTATATGTCTCATGGTAAATTCTCCAATATTAACCGTAAATATGGTCTGGAGGAGACAGGAGTAAATGCTGTTGCCAAGTTCAAGGATAATACATATCTGTGTACTGATGAAGGACTTATTATCATAAATAAAAAGGGTAAGATATTAGATAATGAAATTACTAAATATCTTGAAGGTACTTCAATAAAAGATATTATTCGTGACAAAAATAATAATATCTGGATCGCTACATATAGAAAAAATGGTGTTGTAAAGTATAGTCCCTCAGGAGATATTGTAAATTACAATAAATCCAAGGGTCTCATCAGTAATCTTGTTAATTCCATATATGAATTAAATAATGGTAATATTGCCGTTTGTACAGAGGATGGTCTTTGTATCATAGGTGCTGACGGAGCCGTGAAAACTACCTACGATCAGGAAAACGGCCTTGATTATCCGAGTATAATCTCTCTTTATGAAAATGAAAAAGGTGTTATTTATGCCGGTTCTGATGGTGGTGGACTTTATGTTATTGATGGTGATAACATTACCAATTATACCCAGGATGACGGCCTTAATTCAAATGTGATCACATGTATTACAGAAGGTAAAAACGGTCTCTGGATAGGAACCAATAATGGTCTTACATACTATAACGATATATTCAGAGTCATAAGTAATATTGACTTCTCCAACAGTATCACAAGTATATTCAGCAAGGATGATCTTATTTATATCGTTGGTTCAAAGGGTCTTATATATGCTACAGAAGATGAGCTTCTTGGTACAGCGGC
>JAILMQ010000020.1 GCA_024692605.1 Eubacterium sp. | reverse complement strand
CGCAGCTTCCTTTTCTTCTCTCAAGGCGATCTCTTTTTTTATCACTTCGATTTCAGCTTTCATATATTCATTTTCAGCCCTTAATCGGATTAGTTCTTCATACTCTGATTCATTAGGCTTTGGTGGCTTTCTGGTTCCTACTTTTTTCATATCCGGATTCCTTGATTTACGGCCTTTCTTTAATATAAGACCATTATATCCGAAAATTCTATATTTGCGAACCCATTGATAAAGTTGACCATTATTAATACCTGCTGAAATAGCAACAGATCTAACACTTTCTCCTGCTATAACCTTAGCAACTAAAGCATAACGTTCTTCTGGAGTCCATTCTTTATTCTGATTATTATGTCGCAAAGCACCTGGACCGCAAGCCTCTTCAAGTCTAACCCATTCACGTATCATATCGTGAAATTTATCTGTCCTTATTCCTTTGGGAGTATCAGGATATTCACCACGATAATACAATTCCACACATTTTCTTTTAAACTCATAACTGTAACGCATAAAAATACCCTCCTTACTGGTTTGTCCAGTAAAGAGGGTACATATCAAATCTGTCCCGGTTTTTTAAATTTATTCTTCAGTGGAGGATTCTGTTGTTGATTCTTCACCCGGTTTGGCAGGAGGGTTGCCATCAGGCTTTTCACCACTTGGAGGATTTCCGTCAGGTTTAGCAGGAGGTTCGCCGTCAGGCTTTTCGCCGCTTGGAGGTTCACCGTCAGGCATATCACCATCAGGAGGAGCCTGCATTCCCTGGCCGCCTTCGCTTACTTTGGCTTCTACAGCTTCTCCGGTTGATGCGGAACCCTCTTTATATTCTTCTCCATTTACATATAGCTTATGTCCATTAAGGTTAATAGAGTCTTCATCACAGGTCAGACTGGATATATAAGAGTTCTCTGTAAGTGTCCATGTTGCTCCTTCTGAAAGCTCGACATATACTTCTCCGCCTTCTGACTCTGAATTAATGGCACCATTTAGTGACGAACTGTTTTCAAGGTAAAGATTCAGGGTTGATACGCTGTCAACTATGATATTACCATCTATTTTCTGATTATCTGCGTTAAGAGTTACATTTCCACCGTTACTTCCTTCGCTTCCCCAGCCTGCTGCTGCAGCTCGAAGGAATACGCCTTCAGAATCTTCGTTGTTTATCACGTTATTACTTAAACTGATTTCAGCTACAGTGTTATTAATAAAGAATATTTCACCATTTTTGTTGGTCAGAGTGCTGTCGTTCATAGCAAAGCTTGCTGTGCCTTCAGCAGCATCTCCTGACATGGACTGGTATATCATAACAGCCTGGTAGTAATCGGACTTGTCGCTGTTCTTGGTGTTATTATTTGCAGTCAGATCCACATTATTCAGGGTGACGGAATTCTTTCCTTCTACAACTATTCCCTGGGAAGCGGTTGATTCCATAGTTGCATTATATACTGTGATATCGGCAGTTGAATATATAACCGGAGAACCGGTTCCGTCAGTAGTATAATTTCCACCTGTTACATTAACAGTTCCACCACCTCTGTCAGAACGTATTGCTGCTGATGAATTTCCTGTAGTATGTATCGTAAGATTTTCAGCATTCATTGTTCCACCACCGGTGGCCATAAGTCCACCTGAGCAGTTTCCGGAAGTGTTGATGGTAGCATTAGATATATTAACTGTTGTTCCTTCGCCATAGGAGAAAACTCCGTTAGCATGGGTTCCGTTTGTTTCAATTTCCATATCTGATAGATCAAGGGTTGCTCCGTTGGTTGCGAATATAGCTGCATTTTCTCCGTAAAAGTCTGCTTCGTCTCCATCAGCCTCACCGGATTTAATGACCTTAACATTTGAATATTCCGCTACTTCGCCATCTGCTGTAATGGCATGTTCTCCGTCAGCTGAATTTTCAATTGTTTCATTTGTTATGATATCCGATGAAGAATTATTCTCGGCATCAGTAGCTGTATTATTGTTGATGGCAGTATTCGCTGAACTTTCATCACTTAGTTTTTCTGCTGCTTCGGTAACAGTTGTATCGGTAGTTTTACTTTCTGTGGTTTTTTCTGAGCAGGCAGTCAGTCCAAGCACCAGGCCTGTGGATAAAATGACTGCGAAGTATTTACTATTCATTCGTGTTTTCTTCATAATTATTTCTCCTTTCTCTACATAATCATGTTTTCTGTTGTTGAGTTAAGGATAAATAGCCAACCTTAAACGAACATTAAAAAATATAAAAATATTTAAATTTAAAAAATTGTAGAAAAATATGGATTCAAAATTAAGGTTTCAAAATTAATGAATATATACTATAATAGCGTGAGTATAATACATCATATTAAAAATAAAGCTTTTTGGGAGAATTAAAATGGCTATGAAGAAAAAGCCTGTTACAGGCATGAAGGATATACTTCCTCGTGAAATGGAGATAAGAGATTACGCAATCGGTCTGATAAAGGAAACCTATAAGACCTATGGTTTTACATCAGTGGAAACTCCGGCTGTTGAGCATATTGAGAATCTCAGCAGTAATCAGGGTGGAGAAAATGAAAAGCTTATATTTAAGGTGCTGAAGAGAGGCGACAAGCTGAGTTCTGCAGTGGACAAGCTTTCACAGACAAATGATCCGGGAACACTTACTGACAGTGGTCTCAGATATGATCTGACACTTCCTCTTTCCAGATATTATTCCAATAATGCGAATGATCTTCCATCACCTTTTAAAGCACTTCAGATGGGAAATGTATGGCGCGCCGACAGACCTCAGAGAGGCCGCTTCCGTCAGTTCATGCAGTGCGACATAGATATACTTGGCGAGCCGGGAATCATTGCCGAGATAGAGCTTATCCTTGCAACCACTACTTTGCTGGGCAGACTTGATTTCAAAAACTTTACTATAAGAATAAATGACAGACGTATCCTTAAGGCCATGGCTGCATATAGTGGCTTTGCTGAAGAGGATTATGATACTGTATTCATCATCCTTGATAAGATGGATAAGATTGGTCTGGATGGAGTAAAGGAAGAACTTCTCAAGGAAGGCTATGGTGAGGGCAAGGTTGATAAATACCTTGGTCTTTACTCAAAGGTTGTTTCTATTGATGATGCTGCGACAAAGACTGCTTCGGAAAGAGCCCGGGAAAGTATCTCAAATATCCGCGAGATAAAGGATACTCTTGGAGACTTTCTTGATGAAGAAGTATCTTCAAATCTTGAAACTATTATTTCAAGTGTGGAAGGTTCTAAGTCAGCACAGTTCGCTGTTCAGTTTGATCCAACACTGGTTCGTGGAATGTCTTACTACACAGGCCCGATCTTCGAAATCTCCATGGATGAGTACGGTGGATCAGTAGGTGGTGGCGGACGTTATGATGAGATGATCGGAAAGTTTACCGGTCAGGCCACACCTGCAGTTGGATTCTCAATCGGATTTGAGCGAATAGTAATGCTTCTTCTTGAAAGCAATTTCCAGGTTCCTGGAACAGGCTCAAAGAAAGCATATCTCATAGAAAAGAAAATGCCTGCTGAAAAGCTTCAGAAGATATTTGAACTTGCAAAGCAGGAGAGAGAAAACGGAACTATTGTAAACATTTCCATAATGAAGAAAAACAAAAAGTTCCAGAAGGAAAAGATGCAGGAAGAAGGCTACACGGAATTTGTGGAATTCTTCTGTGATAAAGAGTTTTAATATTATATGACAGAGATATATGAGTCTGTCATAAAAGGGAGGTATCAGGGATGAAGAAAAGACTAATTGCAGCAATTCTTGCTTTAGTAGTAGTTATTGGTTTTATGCCACAGGGTTCTGCAGAAGCAGCAGGAAAGATAAGTAAAAAAGCGGCATATAAGGCATATTATAAATGGATGAAGAGTGACGATGCCAAAATCGAGAGATGGTACGGTGGATACCAAAAAGTATATTATAAAAAGTATACACTGTTAGATATCAATGGTGACAAGGTTCCGGAACTTATTGCATTATATGAGGATAGAGATGGTACATGGATAAACAGCTATAAAATATGTCAGTTTGATGGCACAAAGGTAAATGTACTGGAAACCCAGTCAGGTGTAGCCGGTGCTGGTGGTTACAGAGGAGATGCGACAGTGACTCCTAAAAAGGGTAGACTGTATGAATATAGCATTTCTTCCGGAACAGGGTCTACATATGAAGTATATTACAAGGTTACCAAAAAAGGATTTCAGAAAAAGTATATTTTAGACTTTACCCGAAGCTATATGAATGGAGAAACA
This sequence comes from Eubacterium sp., assembly GCA_024692605.1. GTDB lineage: Bacteria > Bacillota > Clostridia > Lachnospirales > Lachnospiraceae > Eubacterium_Q. Next base: position 11,105 of record JAILMQ010000020.1, on the reverse strand, counting down.
CTTACATATAAAATCAATGATAATACAGTAAGTAAGAAGAAATTCAATAGCCTTCACAAGAAACTGGAAAGGACTTATAAGAGTAAAAAGTCTAAAAGTCTTGAAGACTTAAAATACATTTCCAGAAAGAAAATGTTAAAGAAGCTTAAATAGTTTTAAAGCTAATGTATTAAAAATGCCGGGCAGTCAGCCCGGCGTTTTTATATATAGTCTGTCTATAGCATGAATAATAACGAATAACTATATTGAGTTTTGCGTTATTCACTTTTTTCAAGATAATCAAGATATTCTTCCAGGCACAGGTTCATTTCCTTCATCTCTTTTGCAGCTGTTTTTCCCACGTATCTGTAGTGCCAGGGTTCGTTGTTGATTCCGGTGATATCGATCTTATCCTCCGGGTAACGTTTGATGAAACCGTATTTATAGGCATTTTCGTCCAGCCATGTATAGATGGTATCATCTGAACTTACATCGTTATTAGCATTAATATCAACACTGATTCCCAGCTCGTGTTCACTGGTGCCGGGCTCAGCCACATACTGCTTTGCGAGATTTCTTGCGTCTTCCTCGCTGTTTCCTTCAGCAATATATGCCTGAATACGGCTATCCATTATAGCCTGCTGATCTTCTTTGGTTCGGTAGCCTTCTCTGACAAAAAGATCCATGCCAAGGCTGCGGGCATCATCAAACATTGCCTGAAGGTCAGGATAGATTCTTGAGTCCACCTGCCTTCCGTTAGAAAGGTCCGTCAGTTCTATATGATAATCCTCCGGAAGAGGGTGATCCTTATTAACAAGAATCAGACACCAGTCTCCTTCCTCAACCTCTTCAGTTGTGGCTTCCGTCTCTGTTTCCGTCTCCGTTTCGGCTTCAGTTATAACTTCGGTTTCAGTTTCGGTCTCAGCCTCAGTTATGACCTCAGTCTGAATCTCTGTTACATTCTCCGCCTCCTCGGCTTCTTTTTTATTTTTGAAACTTATCAGAACAATAATTCCTACAACTACCAGTATTAGTTCAATAATAAGTACATTAATAAGAATATGTTTTTTTCTGTTAGATTCCATTTTATTCTCCCTATTATTATGTGATACTTATGTCATAGTATCATAAACTCCAAAACTAATAAATATAGAAATTAATTCTTAAAAATTGTTTAAGAATTATGACAAATGATAAGTTTTGTGGTTTAATATATATGACACGCCGTATGTCATACGGCTTAAAGAAAGAGGAATTCAACTTATGGATAAAATAATGATAATAATACTTGCTATTGCCGGCTTTTTGGCATCAGTTCTGTTAAATGTAATCATCCGCAGACTTATTGCCGGGGTAAGAAGCCGCGAAGATTATGACGAGGATGTTGATGGAACAATGTCCAAGGCTGAGAAAAAAGCTTCTGAAGAAGCAAAGGTTCTGGAAGCAGAGAAAAAGAATATCGGACTTAAGGCTGTATGGAACGAAAGCCCTGCCAAGTTCTCTGTTGTTATGATTCTGGGAACAGTAATCGGAGGCCTTGCAGGCTTCAGATTCGGTTTCTCACTGAATGCCATAATATATTTCCTTTTATTTATGATTCTTATAATTATAGCTTTCGTAGATCTGGCAACAATGGAGATTCCTCCGGTGCTGAATTACATCATACTGGGTCTGGGAATCATTTCAATATTCACAGATAAGGATGTTACAATCCTTCAGCGTCTTATCGGACTCGTCTGCATCAGTGGCTTTATGCTTATTGTTACACTTATTGTTAAGGGTGCATTTGGTGGTGGAGATATAAAGCTTATGGCAGCCGCAGGTTTTCTTATGGGCTGGAAGGGGATACTTACAGCTTATCTCTTTGGTCTCTTTTTGGGAGCGGCTATAGGAATTATATTGATGGTCAGAAGAAAGAAGGGCGGTAAAGAACATATGCCTTTTGGACCGTCTCTTTGCATGGGAATTGTTGCTGCCAGCGTATTCGGAGCACAGCTGATAGACTGGTATATAAATGTTATAAAGCTTTCAATGCCGAACACATATCCACAGTAAAGTATAAACATATGATATAGCATAAAAAAATCAGGGACACAAACCCTGATTTTTTTGTCGTAAATCTTTCTAAACTATCTCAAGAATCGTATTAACCATTAGATCGTTCTGCTTTGGATTCATAAAACAGAATCTGATGTACTTGTTTGAAAGTCCTCTGATGTCATCACATTTACGAATGATGATTCCGCGTTTATTACAATGCTCTGCAACATCTGCTGATGTGATGTCATCCTTCAGAAGCTTCACCAGCATATAGTTTGCATCAGGTTTAAAGAGATGAATGGATCTGCAGGTTGACATTGCCAGATAAACCAGAGATCTTTCTGTGTGAATCATGGATTTAGACTCGGCGATGTATTTCTCGTCCTTAAACATATCTGTGATGGCGATTGCTGTAAGTGAAGCAACATTATTCTTGGTTGTTGTAAAGTCCAGTCGGTCCTTCAATTCAGGATTGTTGAGCACTGCATATGCGAATCTCAGTCCCGGAACAGCAAAGAATTTTGAAACACTTCTTAATACAGCAAGATTGCTGTGATCTTCAATAAGTGGAACTGCTGAGAACTTTTCGCTGTCATCTATAAATTCAATATACATCTCATCGATAATGATAAATATATTCAGCTCTTTACATCTGTCCACAATCTTCTTGATATCTTCGAAGGAAATCTTCTTCGATGTTGGATTGTTTGGATTGCACAGAACAATAAGATCTGTATCCTCTGTGAGAGTAGATATAAAGTCTTCTGCATCAAGCTCAAACTCTTTATCCTCACTTAGTTCATAAAAGGTAATCTCTGCTTTTAAAGTAGAGAGAATTCGCTCATATTCATTCGGACCGGGTGTCAGAAGTACGGCCTTCTTAGGTGAAAGCTGAAGTGCAAAAAGCTTGAGAAGATCTACTGAACCGTTACCGATTATTGTCTTATCCATAGAAACATTAATATATTCGGCAACAGCCTTTCTGAGATTGCTATAGTATATATCGGGATATTTAGCGATAGTACCTATATGTTCCTTGATGGCACGGCTTACTGTATCCGGTATGCCAAGTGGATTAAGATTTGCATTATACAGTACAGTTTCATACTGTTCAATACGTAGTGGAGTATTCATTGTAACATTCCTCATGAGTATATTTTGTTCTTTAAAAATAAATCTTTATTTGCTATAATAAGATGATTTATTCTCCTTATTTTTAGGAGAACCCATAACAAATATATTTTACAACAGTTAACTTGGCATATGCAAGGATTTATTAATAAACCTATTAAAAGGATACGGAGAAAGAAATGAAGGCTATAGTTGAACAATACGCAAAAGGTCAGTTTAAGGTGGACAGACCGGAGGTGGAGATTTCAGAAAAAAGCTTCAAGATCAACATTGAAGCCGGAACCGTTTATGAAGGCTCCTTCTCAGTTATAAGTAAAAATGGCTTCCCGATAAAGGGAATGGTATATGATAGCAGATACGTACTTCGCTTTGAAGATCACAGCTTTATTAGCAGAAATTTCACAGTGAAGTATTCTTTTGACGCTACCTGTCTGGAAGCCGGCCAGAATTTTAAGGGCCATATAAATGTAATAACAGACGGAGGTGAGTGGAGACTCCCTTACGATCTGAGTGTTGTTCAGCCTTGCATCAAACATCATGATGAAAAGATCGATGACCTTTTCAAGTTCGCATCACTTGCAGAGAGAAACTGGAATGATGCAGCACGCCTTTTTGTAAATGATGATTTCCGCCGTACCTTTATTGATAAAGAAACCCTGATCAAGAAGATGTATGAAAGTCTTCTGGACAGCCGTTCAGTTAATCAGGCTATGGAAGAATTCCTGGTTCTTGTATCAAAGAAAAGAACTGTTACCCTTTCTGTATCCAAGGCAAAGATAGACATAGCCATGCCCCGTGAAACCGAAAGTATCACGGTAGATATAACAAAGAATACCTGGGGTTATACATTCTCAGAGATAAAGAGTGAATCGGAATTTATCATTCCTTCAAAGAAGACAATTTCTGCCAAGGATTTTACGGGAAATGTATGTTCCCTGAAGGTTTATATATCACCTGAGCACGTGCCGGATGGTGAGAATACAGGAAAGCTGGTTATTGAAAACATTTATCAGAGAATAGAAGTAGAGATTCACCTTACAAAGCCGCTTCTTGCACGTCCGAATCAGGAGCTTCGTGATAAGGTTCAGGATTATAAAAGATGTAAGTCAGAGATCACAAGAGCTTATCTTGATTTCCGTATGGAAAGAATATCTCTGGAAGAATATATTCAGAAGAATATGTCAGCACTGAAAAGGCTGAATGAACTGGAGCCTGAGGATGATATGTTCCGTCTAGGAATCATTCATATGAATATTCTGGGTGGTGAGCTTTCGAAGGTAGAACAGGAATTCATGCGAATCGAAGCCGATGTAGATAAGGAGAGCATGGGTAAAGAACAGCTCTGTTACTACAATTATCTGAAGGCTATGATGGAAAAGGACGATGATGTAACTGAGAAGACAGCCAACATCATCCGTAGAAATTACAGAGTTGAAGAACCCAAGATGTTCTATTTCTGGCTGCTTCTGTTTGTGGATTCCACCTACAGTGAAGATAAGTCAGCTCTTTATAGAGAACTGAGCCAGATGTATAACGAAGGGGAAAACAGTCCGATAATCTATTTCGAGCTTTGTAACCTTCTGAATTCCAACCCGATGCTGCTTAAGAGACTGACCTCCTATGAGATAACTGCTATTAAGTGGGGTCTCAGACATAAATATATATCCGATGATGTACTGATTGAGTTTGTTAAGCTTGCAGGAAAGAACAAGGAATTCAATAAGCAGATATTTGATGTTCTTAGAGAGATATACGATAAAAATGAATCAGAACTCAGATCTGAGAGAATGAAGATCGCTGAAGAAAGGGGAATTGATGAAAGCCTTCTCTATGAAAGCGTAAAAAAGGATGAGGAATCTTCACCACTATCTTCAATTCATGAGTATGATGATGAATCCCTGGAGGATATCCCATTTGATTTCGGCAAGAAGTCAGATACAGAGCTGGGATCAGTTGAAGAAGAAGGCTTCGTATTTAATGATGGAATATCTGATGACATTGATGATGAAGAAAACAGTGAAAGAAGCGAAGATGAAAAGGCGCTGCTTCGTAAAGAGGGTCAGGATTTTATAAACAGCCTCAGCAACTCCATCAAGAAGGGTGCAACAAAGATTGACAATGTGTTAGTTGAGGAAGAAGACTCAGCAAAGATTACTGCCTTGGATGATTCCACAGATTCCAGATTTGATGCTGCCATCCGAGCTGATTCAGCAGAAAAGCTCAGCCGTAAGGAGAATGAGAACCTGGAAGTTCTGTCCAGTATATGTTCGATGCTTATATCAGCCAACATGCTGGATCATAAATACCATAGATTCTACAAGGCGGCTGTAATAAGAAGTCTTAAGTTCATAGGACTTAATGAGTGCTATATAAGAAGTATGAATAGAAATAAGTATGAGCTTATTCCTACATCTGTTCTTATGTACCTCAACTATAAAAACACACTTACTGAAGATGAGCTTGCATATCTTTATGCAAATGTAATCTTTAACAAATCAGATCATATGAAGATATACCATGAATATGCTCCTACCATGGAGGACTTCATGGAGAACATGATCGTAAAGGGTAAGGTTAATGATGACCTTACAGTCATTTATGATGAGTTCCTTGAGCCGGAGAATGTAAGCTCTGTTTATGCAGGAAAGCTCATAAATGTAATCTTCAGAAGAAAGATCGTCTGCAACAACAAGAATGTGGTGGCTGTAATCGTCAGTCACGAAGAGCTGCAGAATGTACAGCGTATCCCTCTTGTAAACGGAGAGGCTTATGTAGAGATACTTTCTGAAAATGCTTCAATTATCTTCGAAGACAGAAATGGAAACAGATATGCGGGTTCCATTCCATATCATTTTGAAAGAATAGTTGATGAGAAGGCATATATGCCTATCTGTAAAGAATATAGTCCAAGAGATTACAGAGTACTTCTGTTTAACTATGAAAGCATTGGTCAGTTTACTTATAAGAATGCAAAGGAAGTAAATGCAGCCAGAGAGATTATTCAGTGTCCTGAGATTTCCTATGATTATAAGCAGCAGGCATGCCTGAATATCATTGAGTATTATCATGAGAATCTGGATACAGATGTTCTTGTTAAATACCTCAAGAAACTGGATATAGAATATCTGACCCATGCAAATGCAAGAACCATAATCACATATCTTATCGATATGAACATGTTTGATAAAGCCTTCCAGGCAGTTAAGCTTTATGGATTTAACGAGCTGGATGTTAACGAGCTTTACAGACTTGCCGACTACGGTGTTACTGATTCAGAAGGCTTCCTGAACGAGAACCTGATGTCAATCTGTATAAACCTTTACAAGACAGGAACTGTAAATGCTAATATCCTGGGCTACCTTGTATCAAACTTCAAGGGAAGTCTTGAAGAACTGGCAGATCTGTTTAAACTGGCTAAGGACAAGGTTGCTGATATAGGACCACTTGCAGAGAACACGCTTGCCCAGATGATGTTCTCAAATACGTATATCGAATACATTTACGATGTATTCCTTACTTACTACGGTGGAAGAAGCAGAGGACTTGTGGTAAAAGCCTTCACAAGACTTTCTGCACATAACTACCTGGTAAATGATGAGCAGGTACCGAACTTCATATTCGATGCCATGTTCCAGGAAGTAGTTAAGGGCAATATTGATGATGAAATATCCACTATGGCACTTCTGCTTTACTTCAGTAAGCTGGAGAGATTTACAGAGACCCAGAGATATTGGATAGAAGAAAATGTAGAGAGATTTGTAGATGCAGGAAAGACCCTGCCATTCTTCAAAAACTTCTCCTCATTTATCAGACTGCCACAGGATATATTCCTCAAGACCTATCTTATATATAAGAGTGATAATCGAAGACAGGTATTTGTTAAATACAGCTTCGATACAGGAACCAGATCAAAACAGAAGACCGAGAGAAGACGACTTGAAGAGGTTGTCAGCGGAGTCTATGTTCTGGAGTTTGTGGTATTCCATGGTGAAAGACTTGTTTATTCTATTGAAGATGATCCAAATGGAAATGCCAAGATCGTCGAGAGTGAAGTTCTGAAGAAGAGAACCTTCTCCAACAAGAACCTCAGCCGCTTTGAGCAGATTAACTCGATGCTTGTTAAACAGGAAATGCGTAAGGACAAAGAGTTATTGGAAGATCTGGACGTGTACATCAATACAGTACATTTGTTCGAAGAAAACTTACGTATTCTTTAGATAAAAGTCTTATTACAGACTGAAAGGAGATTTAAATGGCAGAAATATTCTACATTGGTATGGACCTGTGTTCTGACTTTACACAGTTGTCATTCTACAATGACATCAAGCGTGAACCGGAGTCTGTCAGCCAGTTGAATAATAAAGAGACCTATCTGATGCCTAATATACTGTTTTACAGCACCGATACAGAACACTGGTATGTAGGAGGCGAGGCATCCGAAGCCCGATTCAATGAAAACGGAATTGTGGTTGATGGGATTTTCGAAAATCTGGACAGTGATGAAGAAGTAACTGTTGCCGGACATAAATATACATATCAGGAATTATTTATGATGATGGTAAAGCTTCATATCGATTCCTTCCTTTACAGATACGAGTCTGCTGAGGTAAAGAAGCTTGTTATATCAGTTGATGATTATAATCCGGGAATATACCAGCTGCTCAGCAGATTATATGAGGATATGGGCCTGGAAAAGGATACCATAGAGATCACAAGTCACCTGGACAGTGGCCTCTACTATATATTTAATCAGCCTTCAGAGCTGTGGAATAACAGTGTGGCTCTGTATGATTACAGCGCAGATGGTCTTAACTATTACAGAATAGATATTTCAAAAAATAAAGATCCAAAAACAATTAAAGTAATTCACGAGGATTATTCCGAAGAGATGTCACTGGCCAAGTTCGGAAATGATACTTATCAGATGGATATCGAGTTCGCAAAGATTGCTGAGTACGAAGGCAAGAAGGCTTACATCTCTGCAGTATTCCTGACAGGTGTCGGCTTCTCCAATAAGTGGATGAAGAAGTCTACCAACGTTCTTTGCCAGGGCAGAAGAGTTTTCGTTGGTCAGAACATTTACACAAAGGGTGCCTGCTACAGAGCAATCGGTGGCGAGTATAAGTCTTTCTACGATGAGTACTTTGTGGAAACTAAGGAAAATGTTTTATCTGACATCGGAATTACTCTGGATGATGAAAAGGATACATTTGTTCCTATTGTTACCGGTGGTAACCAGTGGTATAACACCTACGGTAAATTAAATGTGATCATGGACGATACTGATAAGATTACCCTTGTGTACCATAATCATAAAACCGGCGAGGAAAAGAGGGAAACAGTCAGGATACATGGACTTCCGAAGAGACCTAACAAGACCACTAAGCTCAGTGTTGAAGTTGAATTCGACAGCCCTTCAGAGGGAGCGGTCATAATTAAGGACATGGGCTTCGGTAAGCTGTTCCCAACCACCAACAAAATATATAGAAAGGAGTTCACTGTCTGATGTCTAAAATAATTTTATGTACTTCAAAAACAGCAGAAACACCTTTCACATTTCTTAATACAAAGGTGGAAATATATACATATGAGGAGCTTTGCTTCTATATCTATAACAATACAGTTCTTATCAGCAAGTCAGCACTTTCTGATAAGCTCTTCGAGTGGATAAGAGTTGAACTTGGAATGGAAGATCTTGCAGACAGGCTGGTGGGTCTTATGAACAAGTCCACCTATGCCCAGGACCTTCTTATTGAAATCCTTAGCGAAGGTAATTATTATACCACTGAGGAAATCAAGAACTATGCAGAGGCATGGCAGAAATATCGAAAGCTGGATAAACTTCAGAAGGCAAAGCTTAAAGCTGATGGATATCTGGCCTACAGAAGATATATTAAGGCAGCAACCTTCTATGACGATATCATAGATGAGATAGGTGATGATGCAGACCCCGTATTCCTTGGAAATATTTATCATAACCGTGGCGTGGCTGCTGCAAACAATATGGATCTTGAGGATGCCAAGAAGTTCTTCCACAAGGCTTATGAGCTGAATGACAGTCAGGAATCCTTGAAGAGCTATTTCTATATAGTTGCCATATCATCTGACACATCCACCCTAAGGACGGAAATCCGCCACCAGGGACTTCCTGAGGAGTACCTTGAGGAAATCATGGAAGAGATAGGTGAGTCCAAGGATGATGTCAGAGAAATGACTATCTTTGCAATGCTTCAGAGAGCAGCATACAACAAGATGAACAAAGATATGATCGACTATGACAAGAGAATGGATATTATTCTCAGTGAGATTAAAGACGACTTCAGAGAACAGGCTATATAAGGTCGGGGAAAAAAGAATATTAAAAGAATATTTAATAGAAAGAGAGAAAAATTATGAGTAAGGAACTGGAAAAGAATTACAGCCCTGAGCAGATCGAGGGCAGGCTATATAGGAAGTGGGAGGAAAATGGTTATTTCCACGCAGAGGTTGACCGCAGCAAGAAACCTTTCACCATCGTGATGCCACCTCCAAATATCACAGGTCAGCTCCACATGGGACATGCTCTTGATAATACTATGCAGGATATCCTTATCCGAATGAAGAGAATGCAGGGTTACAATGCTCTGTGGCAGCCGGGAACTGATCACGCAGCTATTGCAACTGAGGTTAAGATCATTGCTGCTCTTAAGGAGCAGGGAATCGACAAGGAAGACCTGGGAAGAGAAGGTTTCCTGAAGAGAGCCTGGGAGTGGCGTGAAGAGTACGGCGGACGTATCGTTAATCAGCTGAAGAGACTTGGTTCTTCTGCAGACTGGGAACGTGAACGTTTCACCATGGATGAAGGAAACAATAAGGCTGTAAATCTTGTATTTAAAAAGCTTTATGATAAGGGCTGGATATATAAGGGTTCCCGTATCGTTAACTGGTGCCCTGTTTGTCAGACATCCATATCAGATGCTGAAGTTATTCATGAGGAGCAGGAAGGACATTTCTGGCATATCAACTATCCGGTAGTTGGTGAAGAGGGACGTTTTGTTGAGATAGCTACAACCCGTCCGGAAACTCTTCTTGGTGATACTGCCGTTGCAGTTAATCCGGAGGATGAAAGATATGCAGACATCATCGGAAAGACACTTCTTCTTCCGCTGGTTAACAGAGAGATTCCGGTTGTTGCTGATTCTTACGTAGATAAGGAGTTCGGAACAGGATGCGTTAAGATTACACCTGCTCACGACCCTAACGACTTTGAGGTTGGTAAGAGACATAACCTTGAAGAGATTAATATAATGAATGATGATGCTACCATCAACTGTCCTGATACAAGATATCATGGCATGGAGAGATACGAGGCAAGAAAGGCGGTTCTTGAGGATCTTGAAGCTGCTGGTCTTCTTGTAAAGACAGTTCCTCATACTCATATGGTAGGTACACATGATAGGTGTGGAACTACAGTTGAGCCACTTGTAAAGCCACAGTGGTTCGTAAAGATGAGCGATATGGCTGCCCGTGCTCGTAAGGTTGTTGAAACTGGTGAAGTAAAGCTTGTTCCTGAGAGAATGAATAAGATTTACTACAACTGGATTGATAATATGCGCGACTGGTGTATATCAAGACAGCTGTGGTGGGGACATAGAATACCTGCATGGTATTGTCAGGACTGTGGCGAGACTATCGTTGAGATGGATGAGCCATGTGAATGTCCAAAATGTAAGAGCAAGAATCTGAAGAGAGATGAAGATACACTTGATACATGGTTCTCATCAGCTCTCTGGCCATTCTCAACAGTTGGCTGGCCAGATACAGAGTCAGAGGATTTCAAGTATTTCTTCCCAACAGATGTACTCGTAACAGGTTACGATATCATTTTCTTCTGGGTTATCAGAATGATCTTCTCATCACTTGAGCAGACAGATAAGATTCCATTTCATACAGTTCTCTTCCATGGACTTGTAAGA
>JAILMQ010000004.1 GCA_024692605.1 Eubacterium sp. | reverse complement strand
AGGACGTAAGAATGGGTAAGAAGGGCGTTGAAGAAATGATTGAAGAGATAGAGGTATTTGTACAGAACTGCAAATATCAGCCTCTTTCTTCCAATAAGATCATCGTTCCTAAGGATGAATTGGACCGTATGCTTAACGAGCTTAAGCTGAAGCTTCCAAGTGAGATTGAAAGATGTAAGAAGATAATGCGTAATAAAGAAGCTATCCTTGCATCAGCACGTACAAGATCAGATGCTATCATATCTGAATCTGTAAATGAAGCTAACAGACTTGTTGACCAGCATCATATCACAGAACTTGCAAATGCAAGAGCAAACGAGATACTTGAATCTGCAAGAGCAGAGGCTAAGCAGATTGTTGATGATGCATCAGCAGAAGCTACAGAAGTACGTCTTGGAGCAATGCTCTATACCAAGCAGAAAGTATCTGACATGAAGAACTTCCTTCAGTCCACTCTTGACGCTGAGAATGAGAACTTCAGAAGTCTTATAGATAGTCTTGAGAATGGTGTTTATACACTTGATTCAAACCTTAATGAAGTTGAGGCAAGCATCGCACTTATCAATAATGATCCTCAGAGTGTTATCAATGATAATAACTTCGGTGATGAGTATGAAGAGGATGAAGATGATGAGCCTGTAGCACCTCCATCAAGATTCGACAGATTCAAGTCAAAGCTTCAGGAAGAAGATTATGATAATGACGAAGATGATGAAGATGATGAATATGAAGATGACGACTACGAAGATGACGACGACGATTTCTTAGATGACTAAAAAATAACCCAAAGGGGTCAGACCCCTTTGGGTTATTTTGTGGGTTATGGTAGTACGGTTTTTACTGTGCTGGTTAGTTCTCCACGGTTACGTATTTTCAGGTTTTCATAGAGTAGCTGGTTATATATGTCAGTTGACAGTTTATCCAGATCCCACAGTCTGCTTCCGATTTCTGTTTGTGGCTTGAATTCGGATTTTTTGTTTATGATTGTCAGAGCACCTTTTTCTTCGATCATCTTTATGAGACCGGTGCTTTTTTTATTGACTGCCAGCAGGTTCAGATATTCACCGTAGCCGGAGCTCTTTGCCAGTTCTCTGTCGTCTTTGGAAATCCCCAGTACCATGTGCAGAAGAATTCTTCTTACTCTTGTCATGGTTATATTCTTTGTTTTTAAATAATCCGCAAGCTCAACGTACTTTGTTGGAAGAGGAGCCTTTCTGAGTCTGTTAAGAATTTCCTGGGTCATATCAAGGGTCATATCCAGCATTGAAATCTCCCGTTTAAGATTACGGTCATATATGATTCTGGAATTGATATAAGGCGTAAGCCAGTTTGCATCTGGCAGTTCTTTTTTAATGTAATTCTTATAAGGTTTAAGTGTATTCTTAGGAACGTATTCGGTTATATCCTTGCCGTCAGTGATAGCATTTCTTATGGCTGTGGCACTTGAATGCTTTCCTGTCAGCTCTGAATTCAGATAGCCGCTGTCGTTACGTCTGATTATTATTGGCTTTATCTTGGAATTCAGCTTTTTCAAGGCTGTAATATAAGATATTACTAAAATGTTATTAGGCTTTGAAATTATCTCATTAATTGATTCACCCATAATCTTCTTAATGGCTTTTTCGCTGGCTGCGGGAAAAGAAAGGCCTTTGGATATATAATCATTAAGTTGTTTTTTATACTCCTCAGGCTCTTCGGCGAGAATGGAAGATACTTCGTCGAAAATCCCCATCTCTTCATCCTCAGCTCCGAATACTATATAATCCACCACATTCATTTTATCCATAAGCGCAACACCGCCCATGGCGAAGTCTCTTGAACTTCCTGTGGCATACAGGACGGGTAATTCAAATACGGCATCTAATCCGCCGTATATTGCTGACTCTGCACGGGAGTATTTGTCAGCTATTGCAGGTGTGCCACGCTGCATAAAATTGCCGCTCATAATAGAGATGCTATATTCTGATCTGGTTATTTTGGCCGCTTCATCAAGAAGATATTTGTGACCGTTGTGGAATGGGTTATATTCCGCAATAACACCTACTATTGACATGGCTTCACCTCCGTCTGATTTGTACTCATATCTTTATAAAGAATGCTAACATAAGAATAGCATTTTTTTTATCGTTATGCTATACTAACTTTGTTCGTCAAAATTAAAAAAATGTATAAAATTCATTACCTGCCTTGCAGGAATTTAAAATAAGATTTAATGCTTGTATGATCAGGCACAGGGTATCGTTTAGGGGACGTACCCGGACGAATGAAAGGAGTAAAAATGGCAAACGAAGAAAAGTTAAAAGCTCTTGATGCGGCACTTGCTCAGATAGAGAAACAATATGGTAAAGGATCAGTAATGAAGCTTGGTGATAATGCCAAGAATATGAATATTGAAGCTGTTCCAACAGGTTCCCTCAGCCTTGATATAGCACTTGGTATTGGTGGTATGCCAAGAGGACGTATTATCGAGATCTACGGACCTGAATCAAGTGGTAAGACAACAGTTGCACTTCATGTTGTAGCTGAAGTACAGAAGAGGGGCGGAATAGCAGGCTTTATAGATGCAGAGCACGCTCTTGATCCGGTTTACGCCAAGAATATCGGTGTAGATATCGATAACTTATACATTTCCCAGCCTGACAGTGGTGAGCAGGCTCTTGAGATTACAGAGACTATGGTAAGATCCGGTGCTATGGATGTGCTTATCATCGACTCTGTTGCAGCTCTTGTTCCAAAGGCAGAAATAGATGGTGAAATGGGTGACAGCCATGTAGGTCTTCATGCAAGACTTATGTCTCAGGCTCTTAGAAAGCTTACTGCAGTTATCAGTAAGACTAATTGCGTTGTTATCTTTATTAACCAGCTTCGTGAGAAGGTTGGTGTTATGTTTGGTAATCCTGAAACTACCACAGGTGGTCGTGCCCTTAAGTTCTATTCATCAGTAAGAATGGAAGTAAGACGTATTGAGACCATTAAGACCGGTGGAGAAGGTGTCGGAAACAGAACCAGAGTAAAGATTGTTAAGAATAAGGTTTCACCACCTTTCAAAGAGGCGGAATTTGATATTATGTTCGGACAGGGTATCTCCAGAGAGGGTGATATTCTGGATCTGGCTGCCAAATGTGACATAGTCAATAAATCCGGTGCATGGTATGCATATCTTGGAGAAAAGATTGGTCAGGGTAGAGAAAATGCTAAGCAGTATCTCAGAGAGAATCCTGATGTTATGAAGGAAATCGAGGATAAGGTTAGAGATATTTATTTTAATAACGACGAAGATAAGCAGGAGACTGAGACTGAAGAATGATTTCAGTTAGGCTGGTAAGATTCGGAAAGGCTTTTAAAGTATATTCCGATGATGAATATATGGGGATAATATATAAGGCTGATTTTGGAAAGCTGGGTCTTGATATTGATGCTAAAACCCTGGGTAAGGAAAGTGAGCATGAAATAGCAGATGACAGGCTTGATGTGCTAAGGGATGTAGTTACATATCATGCATTTGATAAGGCAGTTGCATATGCTGCCACTACGGAGTGCTGTGAATCTGATGTGAGGTTCAGGCTCCGTTTCAGAGATTATCCGGACTATGCCATAGACGGTACCGTAGAACTGATGTATGAATATAACTATATTGACGACAGAAGATATGCCGAAGCATATGCCAGAACTTATGCATTATCTAAAAGTAAAAGTCTTATTATAAAAGAACTTGAAATGAAGGATGTTTCTTTTGATGGAATGTATGAGCTTATAGACGGTGTCTACGAGGATGAGGATATAAGTGAAGACAAGGCCATTGAAGAACTTCTGCGTAAAAGATTTTCAGGTCAGGATATGAATGATGAAAAGGTCAAGAGAAGGGCTATGGGACTTCTTGTAAGGCATGGCTTTTCCTTTGAGAAAATAAACAATCACTTGACATAATATCTTTTTGCGTATAAACTAGATGGGTGTATGTTTTATAACTATAGGTTATATTCATATATAATTTATACAATTTAATATAAAGGAGGTACTCCTGTGTCAACTCTTGTTTGGGTAATCATCGTAGTAGCCGCCTTTGTTATTGCAGCTATCGTTGGTTTTGCTCTTGGAAATGTTTATCGTAAAAACATTGCAGAAGCAAAGGTAGGAAAAGCTGAAGACAAGGCTAAGGATATAATAGATGATGCATTAAAGGCAGCTGAGTCAAAGAAGAGGGACATACTTCTTACAGCTAAAGAGGATGCTCTTAAGGCTAAGAATGATATCGAAAAAGAAGTAAAGGACCGCAGAGCTGAGATTCAGCACATGGAGAAGAGAGTTCTTCAGAGAGAGGAAAATCTTGATAAGAAGAGTGATACTCTGGAGCGTAGAGAGCAGTCTCTTACCGCGAAGGAAGCTAATCTTGCCAAGAAAACTGCTGAAGTAGAAGAATTATCTTCAAAAAGACAACAGGAACTGGAGAGAATCTCTGGTCTTACCTCTGAACAAGCTAAGGAATTTTTGCTTAGAACCGTTGAAGATGAAGTAAAACATGAAACAGCGATAATGATCAAGGAAATGGAATCCAGAGCTAAGGAAGAAGCTGATAAGAAGGCTAAGGAGATTGTGGTTGGCGCAATTCAGAAATGTGCTGCAGATGTTGTATCTGAGTCCACAGTTTCACTGGTACAGCTTCCAAGTGATGAGATGAAGGGACGTATCATCGGTCGTGAAGGTCGAAACATTCGTACTCTTGAAACTCTTACAGGTGTTGATCTTATTATAGACGATACACCGGAAGCAGTTGTACTTTCCAGCTTCGATGCAGTAAGACGTGAAATCGCACGTGTTGCTCTTGAAAAGCTTATTGTCGATGGTCGTATCCATCCAGCCAGAATTGAGGAAATGGTGGAGAAGGCTAAGAAAGAAGTTGAGACAAGAATGCGAGAAGAGGGTGAAGCTGCCGCACTTGAGGCAGGTGTTCACGGATTACATCCAGAGCTTATTAAGCTTCTTGGTAGGATGAAGTTCAGATCCAGCTATGGTCAGAATGCACTTAAGCATTCAGTGGAGGTTGCTCATCTGAGCGGTCTTATGGCTGGTGAATTGGGCGAGGATGTTAAGCTCGCCAAGAGAGCCGGACTTCTCCATGATATCGGTAAATCAATCGATCATGAAATGGAAGGTTCTCATGTGACTATCGGTGTTGATCTTTGTAAGAAATACAAAGAGAATAATGTTGTTATCAATTCGGTTGCTTCACATCATGGCGATTGTGAGGCTGAGAGCATGATCGCATGTATCGTTCAGGCTGCTGATGCTATATCAGCTGCTCGTCCGGGTGCGAGAAGAGAAACTCTTGATACCTATACTACAAGACTTACAAAACTTGAAGAGATTGCTAATGGTTTCGAGGGCGTAGATAAATCCTTTGCTATTCAGGCAGGTAGAGAAATCAGGGTCGCAGTTGTTCCTGATAAGATCAGTGATGCAGATATGGTACTTCTGGCAAGAGATATTTCAAAGCAGATTGAAGATGAACTTGAATATCCTGGTCAGATCAAAGTCAGCCTTATCCGCGAATCGAGAGTTACTGATTACGCTAAGTAGTTATTGTTAAATGACCAAATTAACCACCTGCAGCTTTTAAGAGCGGCAGGTGGTTTTTACATTGAGGAGATTATGGAAGGATTAAGTTTTAAAAACAGAGAACTTAAATATAAAGGCCACAGGGTTAAGGTGTATGAGGATACACTGGTGATGCCAGGTGGCGAGGAAGTTTATTATGACTATGTTGAAAACAGAAATGGTTCCGGTGTTCTTCTGGTGGACTCTGACGGTAAGCTGCTTTTTGTAAAGCAGTATAGAAATGTAACTAAGGATATTGATATTGAGATTCCGGCCGGATGCGTTGAAAAGACAGACTATAAAACTTCAGCAGATGATTTTTCTGATAAAGAGAATGCCTTTTATCTATGTGCTTTAAGGGAAGCGGAAGAGGAAACCGGATTCATTCCCGGAAAGCTTATATTTATAAATTATATTATTGCTTCTGTGGGGCTTTTCAGTGAAAGAACTGCTGTATATATCGGGACTGATTTGAAAACAGGAAAAGAAAATCCCGATCCGGATGAGTTTATTGATGTTGTAAGACTTTCTCTGGAAGAAGCAGTGGAGTATGTTTATTCCGGTAAAATTAATGACAGTAAAACCATAATAGCCATACTTGCATACAAAGATCTGAAGGATAAAATGTGATTTTTTACGAGGATGTTACATTATCTTTACAAACATTATGTTAAAACCGTAACCAAATATAAAAAAATCGAAAAAAAATTAAAAAAAAATTATCCACAAGATTTAGTGAAGTATAATTATGTGAACACATTATTTTGCGAAAAAGCCCTAAAATAGTGGGTTCCGGGCTAATTTTTGAAAAAAATTATGGTTGATTTTATGTAAATTTATCACTATACTTATATCACTATCGTTTTGTAACAATTGCGTTTACGGACAGAAAAATAAAACAAGTATGATGTGGCGGGGAAAGTATAGTGGAACAAGAGATTGAAAAATATATTGAGTATTTAACTACGGTGAAAAAGAGTAGTCAGAATACTATTCAATCATATAGACGTGATCTTTTAAAGATGCAAAAATTTTTTGAAGGTAGTGGGGTTACAGATATTAAGGATGTTAATTCCACACTTGTAAGGTCATATGTCTTATACATGGAAAATGAAAAAATGAGTTCTGCTACTGTTTCCAGAAGCATTGCAAGTATCAGATCATTTTTCATATATCTTCTGGAAAATGGAAAGATAGAAGGTAATCCTACTGAAGGAATTAAACCTCCGAAGGTAGAGAAGAAGATTCCTGAAACCCTTACTATTGAAGAAGTCAATCTTCTTCTGGATCAGCCTTCAGGCGATTCTCCTAAGGAAATCAGGGATAAGGCTATGCTGGAGCTTCTTTATGCTACAGGGCTTCGAGTTACAGAGCTTATATCACTTAAGGTTACAGACCTTAATGTGTCACTGGGATATATTGAGTGTCATGACAGAACAAAGAGCCGTGTAATACCTATTGAGAATGCGGCTAAGCATGCACTTAACAGATATATAAATGATGTCAGACCAAGTATGTGTCAGGATTCAGAATATCTTTTCACTAATGTAAAGGGTGACGAGATGTCCAGACAGGGCTTCTGGAAGCTGATTAAGGCTTATGCTAAGAAGGCCGGAATTGATAAGGATATAACACCACATATGATAAGACATTCATTTGCTTCACATATGGTAAACAATGGTGCTGATCTGGCAAGTCTGCAGGAGATGCTTGGACATTCTGATATATCAACTACCCAGATCTATCTTAAGGGTAAATCAAGTAAGTTAAAGGAAGTATACGATAAGGCTCATCCGAGAGCTTAGTATAGAAATATTTCGTTTGGACAAATGAACCGCTGGGATTGTCCCCAGTGGTTTTTTTGTGTTATAATCTAGACTTAAGAATTAACGGTAAAGGAGATATATATGGCCGGTTCAACATTTGGTAAAAATTTAAAGGTTACTACCTGGGGAGAGTCTCATGGCGCAGGTCTTGGTGCTGTTGTAGACGGATGCCCAGCTGGTATAGAAATAAATGAAGAGTATATTCAGACTTTTCTCGACAGGCGTAAACCGGGACAGTCCAGGTTTGCAACTCAGAGATCAGAGGCTGATAAGGTAAAGATAATGTCCGGTGTTTTCGAAGGGAAAACCACTGGGACTCCCATTTCTTTAGTTATTGAGAACACCTCTCAAATCTCTAAGGATTATTCTGATATTGCTGATAAATATCGTCCGGGACATGCTGACTATGGCTTTGATGCCAAATACGGCTTCAGAGATTACAGAGGAGGCGGAAGATCCTCCGGAAGAGAGACGGCTGCAAGAGTTGCTGCAGGTGCTATTGCTATTAAGGTTTTAGAAACTATGGGAATCAGTATCTCGGCCTATGTGAAGCAGATCGGTGATATATCCATTAACTATGATAATTTCTCTTTGGAAGAATCAAGAAACAACGGCCTATGTATGCCGGATAAGGAAGCTTATGAAAAGGCTGCCGAATATGTGGATAGACTTAAAGAAGAAAAGGATTCTACAGGTGCCCTTGTTGAATGTATTGCCTCCGGAGTTCCTGCCGGAATAGGAGAGCCTGTCTTCGATAAACTGGACGCCAGACTGGCTATGGCAATAATGTCTATTGGTGCAGTTAAGGGAGTGGAAATAGGCGATGGTTTTGATGTTGTAAGAATCAGGGGCTCACAGAATAACGACGAATTCTGCATGGATGGAGATAAAGTGGCGAAAAAGACCAATCACAGTGGCGGAATTCTGGGAGGAATATCTGATGGAGCAGATATAGTGATCAGAGCGGCATTTAAACCTACTCCTTCCATATATCAGAAACAGCACACTGTAAATAATAAGGGTGAGGAAGTTGAAATAGAGATTAAGGGACGTCATGATCCTATCATTGCCCCAAGAGCAGTGGTGGTAGTTGAATCAATGACAGCAATTACATTACTTGATCTGATTCTTACGAAATAATTTGCGTCATTGCCTGTTAAGGGGAGGATTTGATTATATGAAAACAAGAAACAATATGGTGTTAAAAGTATTATCTATAGCACTTGCTTT
>JAILMQ010000112.1 GCA_024692605.1 Eubacterium sp. | reverse complement strand
AGTGTCTTGGTATCGATGGTCAGGCTGCCATCGTCTGTGCCTGAGACGTAGTCGCTCAGCAATGTGACCGTATCGCCGGACTTCGCCGCATATAGGGCTTCCTGTACAGTAGAGTAATACGTTTCATCAATTTTCGCTGCCGACTCCTGTGTTGTTTCGTCAGCATTAACAACCATACCCTTTGAACCAAAAGGTAAAATCCCAAATGATGACATAGTAATAATCATTGCAACCAGATAGATTATTCTTTTCTTAAATTCGAGTTTCTTTTCATTCATTTCCATTTCATCCCCCCATTCTATATGAGATATTATATCTTATAACAAATACAAATCTGATTGTATCACATTTGCACTTTTTTTGTCTTAAATTTTATATGTGTGCTAATTAAATTAGCACACATATATAGAAAAAGGACACTGGAAACCCAGTGTCCTTGAGCTGGGGTACTAGGATTCGAACCTAGAAATGACGGAGTCAGAGTCCGTTGCCTTACCATTTGGCGATACCCCAATATTTAATTTGCCGCTTTTAAAATACAATGCATTTTTTACAGCGCAAGACGTATTATATACGACTGCGCTGAAAAATGCAAGTAGTTTTTTAATATATTTGTATTTCGCTTCTGATAGGCTTAAAACTCTACTGTTTCAGGGGCTGAAGTAAAGGAACTGAAGACTGCTTTTGCATTTTTAAAATAGAATACTTCTGTGTTTCCGTCGTCTTCGGAATACATGTTTCTAAGGTCTGGATATGCGTCTAACATTGAAGCTCTTGCTTCTCTTCTGTCGTCTTCAATAAGTTCTCCTGCAACGCGCACCCACACGCCATCCTTAAAAGCACTTATCTCTGCTTTTGGATTTGCATGAAGCTGCTTTGATACTTCCTTTACCTTGCCTGTCTGGATGTAAAGCTTTCCATCAAAGATGTTTACTGTGCCGAAAGGTCTTACTCTTGGCTGATCTCCTTCTACTGTTGCAAGGAAGTATGTTCCTGCTTCTTTTAAAAACTTTGCTACTTTTTCCATAATTATCTCCTTTTCTATATCCTGGTTTCTGACAGACTATTTCCGAAGTAATCTGCCATATCTTAATTAGTTGCTGAAATGTAATACATTAATAAGCAGTATCCAGCTCATACCATAATATGATACTACTGCCACCAGGTCGTTTACGGTTGTGATAAGCGGACCGGATGCCACTGCAGGATCTACTTTTATCTTTTTGAAGAAAAGTGGTATCAATGTTCCCACTGCACTGGATATTACCATGGCAAGTACAAGTGAAAATCCGATACAGCCCGAAACTGCAAATGAGAAGTTGAATTCTTTTCCTTTAAAAAACATTATATAGAGTCCAACCAGTACAAAGGATATTGCTCCCAGAAGCAGTCCGTTGCAGAGGCCCACTCGCATTTCCTTTGCCACAAGGTGTCCCTTTTGTTTAAATGTAAGATTCTCGTCAGTTAGTACTCGTATGGTAACAGCAAGGGACTGGGTTCCAACATTTCCCGCCATATCCAGTATAAGTGACTGAAATGCCATAATCAGGGTAAGCTGTGCAACCACCTTGTCAAATATACCTACAACGCTGGAGACCACCATGCCAAGTCCCAGAAGAACCACCAGCCAGGGAAGTCTCTTTTTCATACTTTGTCCAAGCGGCTCCTTAAGATCTTCTTCCGCAATAAGACCGGCCAGCTTAGCGTAGTCTTCACCCATCTCATCATCAACCACTTCGATGATACTTTGGGCAGTGATAATTCCCAGAATCTTATTTACATTATCAAGAACAGGTATATAGCTCTCCGAATAATCCTTCAGTCGCTCGATACAATCATCGATAGATTCCGTCGCATATACATATGGGAAGGAAGTCACTATCAGGGATTCCAGGGGTACTGTATTTCTGGCAACAATCAGATCCTTCAGATCTATGGCCCCATAGAATTCATCCTTTTCATCCACTACAAAGAGTGTAGAGATATTATCGTTATCTTCAGCCTGCCTTACCAGCTCGCTCATGGCCTGCTTAATTGTCAGGTC
This sequence comes from Eubacterium sp., assembly GCA_024692605.1. Lineage (GTDB taxonomy): Bacteria > Bacillota > Clostridia > Lachnospirales > Lachnospiraceae > Eubacterium_Q. The sequence goes on along the minus strand of JAILMQ010000112.1, from coordinate 12,351 downwards.
TTTTCGTATAATGATACAGTTGGTGGTCATATGACTACCGATTTCATCTTCATCGAAGGATGCCAGAAGTCTGATTTCCTTCTGTATATCAGGATGAATTGCATCTATGATTAATGTTCTTTTATCCTTTTCAAGTTGATGCATTACATTTGCCGCAGTATCTGTCTCCATCTCGGAAACAACAGCTGCTGCCTTCGGAATATCCATTTCATTCAGATATTTTCCTGCATCGTCTTCATCTATATATTCGAAGATCTCCGCCAGCATTTCCGCACTGCTAATGCGATAAAGCTTAATTCTCTCCTGCGAATTAAGCACACTAAAAACACCCGCGATATCATTCGCGTGATAATCTTCGATTTTTCCAAGCATTATACTAGGGGAACTATTGCCTCTGATGATGTCAAGAATCTCCGCCTCATAGTCAGGCTTTGCCAGAGATACTTCATTCGCATCTAAAGAATTGACTTTCTTTTCTTCTTCCATTTTAGCCTCCGCTTCATCATTTATTCAACGATAACTGCAGAGTCATTGGAGCATATATTACGTGTTATATATAAAGCACACAATAAAAAATGAATATTAGCAGCCAGGCTCTAAATAGTCCGGATACTTATTCTCTTTATGTATGCACCATCGCCCGTCTGACCCGTGACTGTCGCCGTTTGCCACTAATATTCACCTACCTTTTCTTATGGATTTTGAACTCTATAATTATCACATTATTAGTCTTGCATGTCAAGTCGATAAAAGTTTTATTCTACGTTTTTGAGCGCTTCATCCATAGGTATTTTCTTTATTCTGTTGTAATCAATAACCATAACTACGAGATAGGAAATGAATCCGAAGAGGAACATTTTTACAAAGCCAAGTGGAGTTATCACAAAGCTGAACCAGCCCTCCATACTCATAAGGTATATTTTGAAGAATGCTCCCATTGCAAAGTATCCCACCAGGATTCCGACAATGCAGGAAATAATAACCATGATCGTCGTTGAAGTCATGTAAAGTGAACTTATTTCCTTGTTCTCATATCCGAGAATCTTAACCATTGAGATAGCATTTTCATTCTTCTCAATGATTATCTTGGTAAGAAGATAAATAAGTACTGCTGACAGAATCACGCAGATATACTGGAAATATCTCATATAGCTGCCCATTGAATGATCAAGCTGTCTGGATATCTTAAGCACATCATCTTCAGTAATTGTAGTTGCTATATAATCTTTGTCGATTCCCTTTATCTCTTCATCTGCCATAAAGCCGGTGAAGTAATCATCGTCTTCGTTTAAAAGCTCTCTGTAATTATCGATAGGCAGGAACACCGTAAGTCCGCCCTGATAATCATAAAGACTTACAACCTTAAGCTCGTAGCTGTCATTGTCGTATTTCTCATTTAAGGTGATAGTATCTCCTTCCGATAGTTTGTATTTTTCGGCAAATGCAGTGGATATGCATACTTCGTTTCCGGTGAGCTTAGGAAGTCCGTCAACATATTTGCTGTTTTCTTCAACACCGTAAACCGAGATGTCCTCTGTATATTTACCACTTTCGTATCTAAGTCCCTTCATGGCAAACTTCTCTGCTGACTTTGTGGTGGTCTCTATTATATTTCCATCCTCATCTTCCGTATCGGTAAGAATCAGCTGGTACTTTGCGAACATCATGTCGGTTACACCCTTCTGATATTCATCTAAGGAATCCGGGAAACCAACAGCCATCGCGAGCATAATCATTACAAAGCCAACTCCCAGGAACAGAACTATGTAATTCGGAAGATTCTGCAGAAGGATTCTTGTACGGAATCTGCTGAGGAATTTCCAGCGAGGCAGTCTGACTGCCTTCTTCTTTTTTCTCATCTTCAGATCATGCCTCAGGAATTTAAGAGGAGAGAACCTCAGCATTCTGGTAATGACTACGAAGTTAATAACAAACATCATTATTACAGGAATTACTGTAGTTATGATAAATGCCTGGGAGGTCCAGTAGGTCTTATATGTTGGAAGACTGTAGCTGTTGTAATACATGTTGATAACAACTTTTTTAAAACATGTATATCCCAGAATGTTTCCGATTATGGCTGATAACAAGGTAACCAGCACAGGCATGGTCATATAATGAACCAGCATCTCTTTTCTGGTATATCCTGAAGCACGAAGGGTTCCTATTACGGAAGCTTCCTTTGTGATCGTATTACTGATGGTTATTGCAAAGATAAATGCCAGCACTGTGATCAGGATGCAAAGCAGAATTCCTGCCATGGCCTTATCTCTTCCCATATCGTTAGTAGCAAAATGTATTGCCTGGTTGCTATAGTTTGGAAGAAAGCCCTCGATTTCCATGTCCTTTACTGCTGCCTGTGAGATCAGCGAGGCCATTACATTTTCCGAAAGTGCTTTTTCTTCTACATCATCTTCCGGTTTATTTTCATAAATCCATGCGTAATTATACTTGGCTTTATCCTCAATTCTATTGAAACCTTCTTCAGTTACCATTGCCACATCGAAATATATGGCATCAAACATGGAGTCAGTTGGTTTTTCATAAAGGGTACTGTAGTTTACCAGAGCGATCAGAGCAGTAACTTTAAAATCATGTCCATCTACTTTTATTTTGTCACCAATCTTTATTTTTACATTGGCGGCATGCATTCTGTCGATGGCGATCTCATCTTCATTCTTTGGCATGGTACCTTCGTGAATGCTGTAAAGATCAATATCTTTTCTATCTTTGAATACACGGATCTTTCCTTTTCTTGTTTTCGTTTCCTTTGCCTGAACTTCCAATGCTCCCTTTTTACTTTCCTTGGAGCTTTCCTTTGTATTCTTGCCGCTGATTTCAGCCACATCCTTGTAGAAGTTCTCATATATCTTAACAGGGACTTTCTCATAATCAGGATTATTCAGGTCGTATTTTTCAGCCGCCTTGTCATATTCCTTATTTACTTCCTTCTCGACTTCTTTGTAGGCTTCTTTTTTTGCCTCTTTCATAGCCTCATCCAAGGCGGTTTTATATTCATCAGTTTCTCTGAAGCCATCGCCAAATGCTTCAAAGGCCCCGTCAACTGCTTTTGTTACTTCTTTCTCTACTTCTTTATCTGCTTCCTTTTTGGCTTTATCCAGATAGTACTGCTTTACATCAGCCTTTTCCCCTGCTTCGATTGCCTTTATGGTTTCCTCATCCAGCTTTTTGCTGACCTCGAAGCATCCATCTTCAAGTTTATATTCTGTAATCTTATTTTCTGCGGATGTAAGCATACTGTTATTTGCCACATACATTCCCGATATAAATCCAATCATAAGAATAAGGAAAAGTGCAATAACTAAATATTTATGCCATTCTCCAAGAAGCTCTTTTCCGACACGCTTTTTGAGCGGATTCTTTATCCTTTTCATCGCTATTCTCCTCGTATAATGTCTTAACATTTACCAATCCAGATCAACTGCCGATACTTTGTTTTCGTTGATGTTGTTATGTCTTACCACTCCATCACGAAGCTTTATTACATGGTCTGCCATGTTTTTAATAGCTTCATTATGTGTAACCATAATGATTGTATTTCCGTACTTCTGATTTACATCCTCAATAAGCTTTAGAATCTCCTTGGATGTATTGTAATCAAGAGCACCTGTTGGTTCATCGCAGAGAAGTATGTCAGGATTCTTTACGATGGCACGTCCTATCGAAACTCTCTGCTGCTGTCCACCGGAAAGCTGATTAGGAAGCTTGTGACGATGCTTATAAAGTCCAAGAGTTTCAAGAAGATCATCTATCTCTAAAGGATTATCTGATAGATATGCTCCTACCTCTATGTTCTCTTTTACATTCAGATTGGGAATGAGGTTGTACATCTGGAACACATAACCCAGATGCTTTCTTCGATACTGTGTAAGTCCCTTCTCGCCCATTTCCTCAAGCTTATCGCCGTTTATTGATATATATCCGGAATCAGGATTATCGATTCCTCCGATTATATTCAGAAGTGTTGATTTACCTGAACCCGAAGGTCCCAGCAGAACACAGAATTCACCTTTTGCTACTGTGAACTCCATTCCTCTCAAAACTTCCTGTCTGGATTCTCCACTTCCGAAGCCTTTTTTTAGATTTACGATTTCAAGAAACTTTCTTTCCTCTTCTGACATGATATCCTCCTTATATTTACATATGAACGTATATTCATATATTCACGCAAACAAATATACACTATGTGATCCATACTGTCAAGTTTTTTGTCTGCATGACCAGATCATACACAAAATAAAAGAGACCTACCTGCAGCACATTAACAAACTCCACACATAGTGTGAATCCTTGTTAATATGCTGCAAATAAGTCTCGCTAATTATCCGTTAACCGAATTATTTTGATTTATTCTTCCGCTTCATTATCTTAAAGATTATAAATCCGGAAGCTAAAACCGAAACAATTGTGATGACGATTATACGAACAGACTTTCGTCTGCCAGCTACTCCCTCGTTCGCTTTTTCAATATTATCACCATTTTTATTCCATTTCAACCCCAAATTTTTCCAGGAGAACATGTATTTTCTGGCGATGTTAATTCCAATCTTGTATGGAAGAGGCCTGAGTTCCTTGTCAGCTTCCTTAAGTTTTTCTCTGATTGGAAGACTCTGTGGACAGTGCATCTCACATTTGCCACATTCGATACACTGGGATGCAAATGCCGGTTCTTTTGTAAGTCCAACTGTCTGAGCATACTGGAAACGACCTTCCTTTTTGCTCTCCGTATACATCGTATTGTAGCAGGCAAATGTGCCCGGTATATCTACGCCCTTTGGACATGGCATACAATAGCGGCAGCCGGTGCATCCAACCTTTTCCTTTTCACGGACTATCTTCTTAACTTCTTCAAGTACTGCGAAATCATCCTCCGTAAAACTACCTGCCTGCATATCGCTGGCAGTCATGCAGTTCTCCTCCACCATCTCCAGGGAATTCATTCCTGAAAGAACCACCGTGACCTCCGGCTGATTATATAGCCATCTGAAGGCCCACTGGGCAGGAGTCCAGTCTCTTTCGCTTTTTTCAAAAACCTTCTTCGCCTTGTCCGGAAGCATATTTACCAGTTTGCCACCTCGAAGCGGTTCCATGATAACAACCGGAATACCCTTCTCAGCAGCTGCTTTAACTCCGATCACTCCGGCCTGTGTAACTTCATCCAGATAATTGTATTGTACCTGACAGAAGTCCCAGTCATAGTCATTCAGAATCTTAACAAAGTTGTCGCTGTTTCCGTGATAGGAGAAGCCAATATTTCTGATCTTTCCTGCAGCTTTTTTCTCCTTGATCCAGTCCTCTATTCCTACATCCTTCAGCTTTTCCCACATATCCACATCTGTAAGATGATGCATCAGATAATAGTCTACGTGGTCTGTCCTGAGTCTTGAAAGTTCTTCTTCAAAAAACTTATCAAGACCACTTCGATTTCTTATAAGATACTGTGGAAGCTTTGTGGCAATATTTACCTTGTCCCTGATTCCATTTCTCTCCAGTATTTCTCCCAGGGCAGCCTCGCTTCCCGGGTAGATGTATGCCGTATCGTAGTAATTCACCCCGGCCTCGTAAGCGGCCATAATCTCCTTCTCTGCCTTGTCAATATCGATGGAATTTCCTTTTTTTGTAAATCTCATGCAGCCGTAACCCAGCATCGATAAGTCATTACCATTCTTATCTTTTCTGTATTGCATAATAACCCTCCTGCATTTATACCCCATCTACCGGGTAGATTTATGATGCCATGAAGACTGACCCCTTGACACCTGTTTTACAGTTTGAAACCGGAACCGACAAATTGTGCGATGTCTCTTCCTGTATCATCCGTAACATCTACATTTATTGTACAGGTTCTCTTTCCATCCTTTTTAAAGTATGCTCTTGCAAACATTTTCTTACCCTTGGGAGCGCCCAGATAATTGATGCTTACCTGCTGTGCAACCGTTGGCTGATGGATGTTATTAGAAAGTGCTGCAAATGCAAGATCTGCAAGTGTAAAGATTGCACCTCCCATAATTCCACCATATGCATTCTGATGATTTTCATTCAGTTCCACACTTGTGACAGCATACTCTTCAGTAAGTTCGTCCAGTACCATACCGGAGGAAGAAGCAAATCTATCCTTTTTAAAATGCGCTCTTGCCTCTTCTATATCCTTAAAATATCCCATGTTACTCTTTACATTTCCCTTTCAATCTTTTTATAGCTGTGTCAGTATCATCTGAACAGCTGATTTATATTCAGCAAGCCTGCCGGCTTTATGAATCTCTTTAAGCTGATTTTTCTCCAGTCCCAGTCCTTTAGCAAAATAGCTCCAAAGCTCTTTCATCTTCATTACAACCTGTTTCTCGTTGGACATTTCAGGTATATAATTCTCCATGATTTCATTTATGAAATGCTTGAAGGTTTCCTTGTCAAAGGATGGATTCATATCTCCCGGCCTGCAAAGTAACGCCGGAAGTCCCGGATTCATCAGTGCGCCCCTGCCGATCATGTAAAGGCTTTCCTGATTTCTTTCTTTAAACAGAGGTTCGGTTTTGGATGCTACATTTTTAAAATATGCATCATCCGTGATATCTCCATTATAACAAATTCTCGTGTCAGGTGAACCATTTTTATATGTTTTTTCTTCCGCGAATAAAACACTGAATGTCTTTAGAAATTCATCCATATGAATCTCACCGGCATAGAACTCATTTCTGAGACGGGGATGGACTATCAATTCTGATATGGGGTACTTTTTATATATCTCCAGAATATCGTCCCACTCTGAAAGGAACTCCATGCCAAGCCTTGTTTTTATGGAGATTACTATTTCCTCTAAATGTCCCTCGTCATCAGTTACATTTAACTTATTAACGCCATTATAAATGTCATATAAGAATCTATCCAGCTCATCAGGCCTGTCCAGAAATCCCGCCCCACGGCCCTTTCCGGTGACAGTACCGGAAGGACAGCCCAGATTCAGGTTCACCTCTCGATACCCCAGCGAAGCAAGCTGCCGGGTGATTTTCAGAAAAAGCTCGCTGTCATTGGTCAGAATCTGGGGCACCAGAGCCGGAACCTTATTGTTGTCCGGATGCACGTCCCTCAGCTCTCTTCCCTTCAAATGACTGGCAGTAAGAAAAGGGGTGAAATATTTATCCACCCCTCCATAGTACTTTTCAAATGCATTTCTGAAAATATATGTAGTTATCCCCTCCATGGGAGCAAGATATAATTTCATGTTCACTCCAATTTTTTCGATAACCCATTGGTAACCCATTGGTAACCCATTGGGGTCAGACCCCCTTGGGTTGATTCAACCCAGAGGGGTCTGACCCCAGTGGGTTACTCTACAACATAGCCCTTTGATTTAATTACGTCGATTACTGAATCTACGTATTTCTCGCATTCTTCTGCAGTTTCAGCTTCCACCATAACACGAACTAATGGTTCTGTTCCTGACTCGCGGACCAGGATACGGCCGCTGTCTCCCAGAAGTTCTGCGACTTCTTTTACTTTTGCCTGTACATCGGCATCAGCTTGTGCTTCTTTTTTATCAGTTACCTTAACATTCTTAAGAACCTGTGGATATACAGTAAATGGTTCTACCAGTTCAGAAAGCTTCTTCTTTGTTGCAAGCATAACCTCCATAACTTTAAGTGATGTAAGAATTCCATCACCGGTTGTGGCATATTTGGAGAATATAATATGGCCTGACTGCTCGCCGCCGATACGGCATCCGTTCTGTGACATATGTTCGTAAACATATTTATCGCCTACAGCTGTCTTTGCATAGTCGATTCCTGCTTCGTCAAATGCTTTATAAAGTCCGAAGTTCGACATAACTGTAGTAACAACTGTATTGTTCATCAGTTCGCCATAGTCCTTCATATAGACGCCGCAAAGATAGAGAATCGCATCGCCATCGACTACATTTCCCTTCTCATCTACTGCGAGACATCTGTCAGCATCACCGTCGTAGGCAAAGCCCACATCCAGTCCGTTATCCACAACGAATTTCTGAAGACCTTCGATGTGGGTAGAACCGGCATCACGGTTGATGTTGGTTCCGTCTGGTGAAGCATTTATGACAAATGTTTTCGCTCCGAGAGCATCAAACACTGACTTGGCTATGTTCCAGGAAGCTCCGTTTGCACAGTCCAGAGCAACCTTCTTATCTTTGAACGAATATAGACCAAGAGAAATAAGATAGCCGATATAACGGTTACGGCCGGACACATAGTCAACTGTGCAGCCGATCTGCTCTTTCTTTGCAAAAGGAAGTGTTTCCCACTTCTGATCGAAGAGCTCCAGTTCACCATCGAGATAAGCCTCAACCAGCTGAATGGTTCCTTCGTCCATCTTCTCGCCCTGTGAATTGATGAGCTTGATTCCGTTATCATAGTAAGGATTGTGGCTGGCAGAAATCATGATACCACAGTCAAATCCATCTACCTTCGTCACATATGCAACTGAAGGTGTTGTAGTAACGTGAAGCAGGTATGCATCAGCTCCTGAAGCAACAAGGCCGGCAACCAGTGCGTACTCAAACATGTAGCTTGAACGTCTGGTGTCCTTTCCAATCACAACCTTTGGAGAAGCATTCATAAGACCTGCCTGTCTTTTCTGTTCACCGTAGTACCATCCAAGGAATCGGCCTACCTGATATGCATGATCTGCAGTAAGGTTTTCATTTGCCTCACCTCTGAATCCGTCTGTACCGAAATATTTACCCACTTTATTTTTTCCTCCTAAATCAAATAATCAACCCATTGGGGTCAGACCCCTTTGGGTTATTTATACTGTTCTTCGAACATTTGATTCGAATGTTTTTTGGAACCCAAGCCAGTCATTATTATCCGGATTGGAATTTAATATCTCTTTGAAACTCTCCATTTTTGCGTCTGTATCATCCGCATAGGAAAGCGCCATTGCCTCCATCAGTCCCGGTTTCTTCGGGGAACCGAATTCCAGTTTGCCGTGATGTGCCAGGATGCAGTGTTCCAGCTGTCCCAGCAGTGTATGAGGGAAGCCCTCGATCGTATTGGCCTTATCCCGCACCATCATTGTACCCATAACAATATGACCAAGAAGATTACCTTCATCAGTGTAATCATTTTCCGGGAAATCCGAAAGTTCATATACCTTGCCGATGTCGTGACATATAGATGCAGTAATCAGAAGGTCACGGTTCAGCATCGGATAATTCTTTGCGTAAAAATCACAAAGTCTTGTTACTGATAATGTATGCTCCAGCAGACCACCGATGAATCCGTGGTGAACGGACTTTGCAGCGCTGTGAAGCTTAAACTTTTTAGCAAATGCTGTGTCCTCTATAAAGAAGATTTCCAGCAGCTTCCTTAAATGTGGTTCCTGCACAGAGCCTATGAAGCCTGTGAGTTCGGAATACATTTCCTCAATATCATAGTCTGAGGTAGGCATGTAATCGGAAACGTCATACTGGCCTTCGTCAGCCCGCTGAGCCCTCTTTATATTGAACTGGAGCGAGTTATTAAAGCTGGTTATCTGGCCGCTGACCTTGATATAATCCTTCGCCTCAAAATGCTCGATGGCATTTGAAAGATCCCAGATCTTTCCATCTATAGTTCCTGTCTTGTCCTGAAGCGTCAGGCTGTAATACGTCTTGCCCGCCTTGGACTGAGCCACAATCTTCGATTTGCAAAAATAAATCTCCGAAATATTATCCCCTTCATGCAGGGTGTTGATGTAATTCATAGAATTCTCACTTTCTTTTATTTATCAACTAAAAACACGAATACTATTATAACGGCAAAGTTCATATAAAACAATAGTTATAAAAAATCGATGCCATGGGGAATTTCCCCATGGCAGCTGTTTTAGCATTTCATTACCATCTTATATATCTGTCCTTTTTTATTGGTGTAAATAATCAGGGCTAAGCCCGATCCCATATACTTCTTTGTATACGATTTGAATTCTTTTCTGGAGATACGATTTATGCCGTCTTCTGCACCGCCGGCATAAAACTTGCATTTTTTTGAAATCTTAAATGTTCTTTTTTTCATTTTTAGATTTACATCATCCGGTGAAGAATACACTTTAACATTGTTACCCTTTTTAAGCGATGCTTTTATAACTAGCTTATTCTTTTTGAATTTAATAGTCTTAAAATTTTGAGCATCTCCCTTATAATCCGGACCAAATAATTGTGCCCAATACCTAGCCTTTTTAGACGCTGCACTTACTTCATATCTTGGAACAAATAATCCAAGAAGAAATGCTACCATTAATACACTCACAATAATTCTTTTCTTTGAAATACATTTCATCACCAAGCACCTCACTTATTATTCAGGATATACGAAAAAGCCCTGATCTTGTTCTTCATTATATAATCCGTAACTCTTCATTTCTGAATCGTTGCTGATATCACCGATCACACCATAGGCCCAGCCTATAAAGCCTTCTGACAATTCAGAGATTGGCTTGCCCGGCAGATAAAGGTAAAATGTTTCACCTCCGGAAATTCCATAAGGCTCTGAATAAACATATCTGATGCCGTCCTCTATTTCTTCTGTACCTATAGTATTGGCAGTTGTACATTCCTCCAGTTCCATCTCGTAGGTGTAATCATCTATTTTTTTGATATTGGTAAATTTACCGGTAAAGTTTGATACATACACTGTTCCATTCGGATATCCGTCACCAATGTCACCCATATCTGAATCATGATATCCACCGCCAAAGTTCCCATCCTTATCAATTGAGATGGATGTGCCCCATGCTCCGGCACCACTGGAAAATGAAAAGATTATTGAATCATCCACCGGTAAGGTTACATTTTCCTCGCTATCAGATGAGGCATCCTTTGCGTCTCCCATTTTCTCCTTCAGTATTGATGCCGCTTTTTTAAATGTCATATTGGCTGTGTCTTTTTTTGAAACCAGGTTGTCTATATCCTCGCCCTCTGAATACATAAGATATGCATCTATATTTGCCTGATTATCATTTACAAATGTATCCATTTCATTTTCATTTATCTTGCTGCCGTCCTTGGTACAGGATACATTCCACTCTGTATAATCATCATTCGGATAGGAGCTGCGCTTATATTCTGAATCCTTGATAAACTGACCGCCATTGTAGGTCACCTTGTCGAAGGTTTCGTCTGAGCCCTCATCCACTACAGAATAATATATAAAGAGACCTTCGTTATTCTTAAGGGATGCAACGTAGAATACTGAGCCACCGGCAACCTCCATGTCAATATTCTCCTGGCTGTAAATCTCATCAGCCTTGCCATTGGTATATGTATAAACATAAACTCCCGCGGCATATTCATTTCCCGCTTCCATAAATATCAGCTCATCCAGCCCATCCCCTGTCAGGTCCTTAAAGGCCACCGGATATGACTGTTTAGCATCATATCCCATCTGCCAGGTGTAGTTCTTTATGCTGGATTTATGCTTTTTCAGCACGTCGTAATAAGCATTGCTCATTTCCGGCACAATATCATCTAAGCCTGCCGCCTCTTCTGTAGTTGCCTCTTCTGTTGCCGCGGTTGTAGCTTCCTCACTTGATGCTTCTTCTGTAGTTGCTTCAGTCACATCTGCTTTTTCAGTCGTTGCCTGAGTGGTTGAACTGGCTGTATTACTTCCGGAATTTGATACTTTTGAAAATGCAATCAAAAGAATTGTCGTGATCAACACAATCACCAGAACTGCCGCACCTGCAATAATTCCGATAATCGCCCCGGTAGAAAGACCATTTTTCTGTGGCTGGCCATATTGCTGCTTTGGAGGCACCTGCTGGTTATACTGCTGATTCTGATCATACTGCATCTGTGGGTAACCCTGCTGTTGATTCGGCTGACTTGTCCTTTGCTGATTCAATTCCCGCAATTTGTTCCCACAATACGGGCAGAATACCACCCCATCATCTATTTGATTTCCACAATTATTACAAAACATAAGCTACCCCTCTCTACTTAACCCAAGGGGGTCTGACCCCGGTGGGTTATTTTACGGTTACTTTGATTTTGGCAGCAACTCCGTTCTGGGCGTAAGCGTATACGTAGCAAGTACCTTTCTTTACGCCTTTGATGACGCCCTTAGCGTTTACTGTTGCAACTGTAGGATCTGATGATTCGTACTTAATCCCTCTATGCTTCTTAACTTTAAGCTTCTTTGACTTGGCAACTGCCTTAGCCTTTAACTTAAAGGTTTTCTTTGCCTTAATACTTACCTTGTTCTTCTTAGCCTTGGTTGTTACTTTCTTGTGGTCGCCAACTTTGCCGCCCTTTGTTGCGCCGTGAACCACCTTGGAGGTTGTGATAACCATATCATCCTTGTCTAAAGCAGCCACCCAAAC
>JAILMQ010000252.1 GCA_024692605.1 Eubacterium sp. | reverse complement strand
TCACAAGTTCCGTATAGTCTTCGTCTGAAAAAACAATCTTATGGAAAAAGTTTGAACTTGGATCCTTATAGATATGAGACACTGTAAACTCATATGTGTTTCCCATATCAGTTGTAACCCTTATCTTACTTCCAATCCTGGTCTTTGCATTATTCGCAAGATACTGTGGAATTGCCACACATCCATTTTCGACCTTGAGAACTTCATCCTTCATGTCATAAGGGATATTCTGATCATAACTCACTGTAGTTAAATAAGCTGTGTCTTCATATAGATTAGTTACTGTTCTTCTATCTACTCCTTCAAACTCAAGTCTTTCCGTTAATATTACCGGATGCTCTGAAATCTTGACTTCTCCAATTTCCGGATACTTTTTCAGCATCCTATTTATTTTGTTTCTCTGACCTTCTTCGTCTGAAATACTTTTATCAATCGTAAACATGAAGTCTGCTGTTTTACACTTCTTGTAGGTTTCTTCTGTACCTATAAAGAAGGTGTATATGAAACCGGCACTGGTAACAAGGAGTGTTGCAGCTATGATCATGAATATACATAGAACTATATTTAGGCCCACCTTATCCTTTAGGTCTTTTTTTAACATTCGTAGATACATTTACCAACCCATCTCCTCTAACCATTTTCTGACTTTCTTCTCGCGAAGGGAAAGTTCACCTTCCATTTTCCCGAGAGTAAGTTCACCTCTGATATCTCCATCCACCAGATATAAAATTCTATCTGAACTGGCCGCTACCTTTTCACTATGTGTGACCATAAGAACTGTTGTTCCCATTTTATTGGCATTTACCAGCTCATTCATTACTTCTAAAGAGGCTTTGGAATTAAGTGCACCTGTAGGTTCGTCTGCAAAAACAACCTTTGGGCTGTTGATAAGCGCTCTTGCGAGGCAGGCACGCTGCAGCTGTCCACCGGACACTTCTGTAATCTCCCGCTTTGCTGTTTCCATTATTCCAAGTCTTCTCATAATATCTTCTGCATCTTTATTAACTTCTTCTCTGGATTTTTCTTTTGCCTGATATCCGGGAAGAACGATATTATCCATAATGCAAAGCTTCTTCATCATGTACATCTGCTGGAAGATAAATCCCATCTTCCGAAGCCTAAGCTTTGTAAGTTCTTTATCATTCATTTCCGAGATGTTATATCCATCGAAGATTACATTTCCCGCTGTCATATCATCCATACCACTGATGGTATAAAGGAGAGTTGACTTTCCGGAACCACTTGGTCCCATTATCGAAACAAATTCCCCATCTTCAATTGTAAGATTAATATTCTGCAGGACATTATTACTATATCCATCCACTATGTATGTCTTACAAAGATCCGTTGCTTTTAAACAAACATTTCCCATTTCAAATTCCTTTCTTAGTTGTTTACAGAGTTACATATTTTGAATTATCTGAACTAAGATTAACATTCCATTTCTTAAAAAATCTTTAATTATTTATAATTTTTCAAAAAAATAAGACCGGTAGTTTTTTACCATCGGTCTTGGATGTCAGTTTACTATATATGTTTACTTCGAATCTTAATATAAACAATTGCCCCCACTATAGCCAGGACAATCGCAAGTAATATTTCTATTGGGAACAAAAGAAAATCGAATAACGGATGCTTTGATACAAAATAATACAGAAATGAGTCAACCAAAAAATGACATGTCTCATAGGCGACCACATAGTACTTTGTCTTTCCATCCTCCGATTCAACTGTATCCATAGCAAAATATTCAGTATTTGAACCATTCTTAAAAGTCTTGAAGATATTTCCATCCTGAGCAGATTCAAGCTTTTGTCTGTTTTGTTTAATTAATTCTTCATTCCGCTGTTTTATGAATTTGTCCGGACCATCAGCATAGACAACAAATGAAGTTGTGCCATCATCCGAATTGATTACTGAATTTTTTTCTGAACTTGAATTGTCTCCTATATGGAAAGTACAGTTTAGTTTTTCAAAACTGAAGCCATCACTTATCATTTCATCCTTAGGAACGATATGTGAATACAATTCTTCCTCATGATGTCCTGTTCCATCTGTCGAAAAGACATCAGCAGTAATTGTCTTAGGAATAAACTGATCATCCTTTATATACACATCCGCAACATTTATACGAAATTTTGCCCTGGCATTCTCATTTGACAATTTATTAATTTTCTGACTAAGATCATAATCCCGAAAAATATAGTAATATTGAATTATCTTTTCATTTACATTCTTCTCTTTTACCAGAAAAAGCACATCCTCCGTATTGAGAAGATTCATATCAGAATCATAATATAAGTTACCACCACCAATTAAAGGATTTTTAGAAGTAACCATTGTAAATGTTGAAGCATTATTATGTTCAGAAGTATTGGTCAGATAGTAAACGAACTGTTCCTTACGTTCTTCCTCCGAAAGGCTGCCTCCCTTTAATGATTCTAACTCTTTTATATAATCCTCATTCTGATAATACTGAGCATAGCCGGTATTCATCCATTCCAAACAGTAATTTGCATTTTTTTGCTGAAATTCTTCTGCCATAGCTTTCTTTCTAAATGACATCTCAACAGCAATAACAATCGAGACAACTACAAACGATATAAGAAACGCTATAAGAAAAACTCTCCCTTTTTTCATAACAAAACCTCATTTCCCTTTAACAAATTTTATT
>JAILMQ010000249.1 GCA_024692605.1 Eubacterium sp. | reverse complement strand
TAAGATTATATTATGATATACAGGGAGAAACATATAGTAAGCAGGTAGCAGATATTTTACTTGAAAAGACTGCATCAGAAATAGATGGTGCAAAATATATTCCTGGTGACACTGTAAATAATCCAGTGCTAGGTTCATCTTTAGATGTAAAGATAGCTGGCAGTATATCTCTCGTAGATAAAACTGATACAAAAATAGAATTATCAGTTGAGAATAATAGTCTTCAGGTTGAGTATAAGGCCGTGATAATAGATTCCGAGAATCCGGATTCTACGGATAACCGAAATGCAACGATTTGGAAATATGATGATAATGTATATAATGGTTACAAAATCACTGACTTTAAGTTGGTGAGAGGTGATGAACTGAAGAATCAGAGTGAACTGCTTAGTTCTTATAATATTTCAGGAGATATGACATATATGGGTTCTAATGTTGTACTGGTATTGTTAACTCTTAATAATCCCAAATATGGAGAATATAAGTCATATCGCTTTGTAAAAATGTATAATTTTCCAGATGATTACGGGTGGGGCGCAAGTTCTTTAGTTCCATAGATTTCTCGCGTATAGAAGAGTAAAAACCCCTAAAACGGCTATTTTAGTGCTGTTGAAGGGGTCTCTTTTTGGATGAAATTGTGGCTATATTTTTACTTTTTTGTCCAACTAATTGATAAGGCTAATGAGATAGATAGAAGGGATATTCCATATGATTTTGTTGAGGATGTACAGACTTTGGCAGAAATAATGAAATATGGTTCTGATAATAATCTGATAGGACATACCATTTTATAGACTGATGTTTTTTTTTCTCCGGCTACATCGCATTACGCTTAAAGTTTAATATCACACTCACTATCATAATTAAAATCAACGCCACAATACTGACCAGGCACATCGTGGCGTACTTCTTGCGGCGCTGAAGGTTCTTACGGTCAGTGAGCATGCACACAAGCCAGGCTATGACCGAGAAAAACTCTAAGCCAAACAATCCACCTATTACAATTATTTCTAATACATTTAATAGACTCATTTCTATAACTCTTTCAAAGTTTATTTATATAATTACCCAATAATACTTTCCGAGTCCTTCTATTGAATCCGGCCAGAAAATGTAATCAGAAAAATTATCCAGCCCTGTCAGATCTTCATACTCGCTAATCAGCTTATCAAGTTTTCTCGCACCAAGCGTAGTAGCCTTTTCAAAAAAATCCTTAATCTTTTCTATTAACTCATCGTCACTTAATTCACCACCACTCAAGTCCTTCATCTCTGTCTCAGATGCCATGATTCCATCGACTATATCTTCCAAGGTCGTGTATGACCAGTACGATTCAAAAGGCTGACACTCTTCTATTGTTTTGCCTGTAAGAGCTTTTAACCTTTCACCAAGAGTATTAATCTCTTCCATTATCTCTTCATCTTCCCTATCTTCCTCTTCAAATATAGTTGCCAACCGGTCGATGATTTCCCCGACTTCTTTTTTTACTTCATCCATAGAAACATCCCCCCATAAAATCATAATCTTATTATGGAATGATACTATAGATTATTTGAAACGGCAATATGACTAGATTTGTTTTTATCAAGCGCTAATATGATATTTTTATTGCCCATATACATTCTTGTAAAAAATTAAAAAAGACCCGACGTGGTACGCAGATCAACGAGATTCGTGTCGGGTACAGATATCTAAACCTATTATAATTGTCACAACAGTGGCAATGCTTTATACTATACTGATAGTGGGGTCAGTGAGCATGGAGTCGCTTTCCCCCCTTATCCCATTACATTTTGTATACAAACAGGAGACAATCACAATGGACAAACTCGTATATCTATATTACATCATCCTTCCCGTTTTATTATTCTTCGGGGCAAAGATCATGAAAAAGGGCGAATGGAATGAAGAGGTGATGAGCTTTGATCATACCAAGGCTTTTCTGGGCTTTGCTTCGATCATAATCATCTTTCACCATGCTTCCCAAAGGACTTGCGCACCCTGGCTTAGTCCATTCCGCATTCATCATGGGCTGGATTTATTTGTATATGTAGGATATCTGATGGTGGCAGCATTCTTCTTCTGTTCAGGTTATGGAATGTACAGTGCACATGGCAAAAAAGGATTCTTTGACAAATATTTTAAAAGAAGGATACTTACACTCATTATTCCCACAGTCATTATGTGGTTTGTATTTTTCGGTGCAGAAAAGATAAGAAATATAAGAATTGAAAAACCTATTCTTATTAATACATACAGTTATATCTGGTACATTCCATGCATGATCTGGATGTACCTGGCATTCTATATAAGCTTCCACCTCGTAAAGAAAGAAAAAGCACAGATGCCTGTCTTATGGACGCTTGTCATCCTTTACATGGTTCTTGCAGCTATCTTCTCTCCGGGCACATGGTGGTTTAATACACCCCATCTTTTTGCAGTGGGAGCCGGGCTTGCTAAGAATAAGGAAAAGCGATTTGAAAAGTATAAAAAGGGCTATGCCCTCCGCATCATATTATTTACGATAATTACAGTGGCAGCTTTCTATGTGTCAAATTATCTCTCAGCCCTTTTAGCGACGATTGATAATAAGTATAACCCGTTTGTACACTGGCTTATCGAGCTCAGCGGGCAGTTGATTTCGTCTTATACATTTGCCATTCTTGTAATGCTCATCGGAATGAAAATAAAGATTGGAAATAAGATACTTAAGCTCTTAGGCGGATTTACGCTTGAGACCTACCTTGTGCATCCTTTCTTCGTGCACGCCTTCTGTTTTTCATTCATCCGCAATGACGCATTGCCACTTTTCTACATAAAGAATCAGTTTCTCTATGTGCTTGCAATCATCGTTATTTCATTACCGATTGCATTTTTGCTTAACAAAGTACTTCGTATTTTAAAGAAACCGGCATAGAAAAGGCTATCATAAGAAAACGACCACACAAAGTGTGTGGTCGTTTATTAACACATAACATTATTTAGTTGTAACCTTCTTATTTCCTTTTGATCTGAAAATCTTCTGGTAGGATTTCTTTACCTTTTTAGGTACTGAAATCTTGAGATTTTTCGGTGTACCTTTGATTGCATTAGTTAGTTTATTCTACATATATAAAAAGTTGGTTTAGTCCGGTAGATATTGATACTGTGCTTAATCTTGCATATAACTTGTACTGTTATAGCAAATATTAAAGGAGTTGTACGCTTTTCAGTTGACGAAAATGATACATCATCAGTTGATGGACTTATGGGGTTAGGTGATTTGCTTTACAGCTGTGATTCTTGGAGGTGTTTTCAAAGATTGCAAGGGATGTATGTTTCTAATGAAGAGCAGATAAGAGTAGTAGAATATATAACATCACATAATGTTTGAATGTGAAAATACTCAGACTTTAGGAAATGTATCTCTTGTGTGTATAGACAAATTACGATATATTATGTCTATATAAATGAGGAGGAGATATTATGCTGGCTATTCAAGAATCAATCAGACCATCAGCAGATTTGCGAAATCATTATAATGAAATATCTAAACAATGTAGAGAGAATAATGAAGCTGTAATTATTACAGTAAATGGTAGGGGAGATACAGTTTCTTTAGCATATGATGAGTATAAGAGAATGAAAGCGAGAATTGAATTATTGGAAATTCTTGCTGAATCAGATGAAGATGTGAAGTACGGAAGAACTGCTCCAATAAAAGATACATTTGATGATCTAAGGAAAATGCTACGGGAGGATGTGTGATTTGAAGTATGAAG
>JAILMQ010000229.1 GCA_024692605.1 Eubacterium sp. | reverse complement strand
AATAAACCCTTTGGGTTATAGATATGTACCCTATTAACCGGACATATCACCCTCTGGGTTTATTTTTATTTACTTAATCAGTAATACTATTAATTATTTATTATATCTCTTCTTACCACCATTAGGATATACAACAACCTTACGATAAGGTTCTTCACCCTCTGACTTTGTTGTTACATACTTATCATTCTGAAGAGTAGAGTGAATTATTCTTCTTTCATATGGATTCATTGGCTCCAATGAGAAAGATCTTCTTGATTTCTTAACCTTATAAGCAATATTTTTTGCAAGGTTTTCAAGAGTTTCTCTACGTCTTTCGCGATAATTTTCTGTATCAAGCTTAATTCTTATATAAGAATCACTCTTCTTATTTACGAAGAGACTGATAAGATACTGAAGTGAATCAAGAGTCTGTCCACGCTTACCAATGATGATACCCATTTCAGGTCCTTCAACATCAATGTTCATTGTACGTGTCTGATCATCAACTGTAATATCAATATCTGCTTCCATTTCCATAGCTGCAAATAACTTTTCAAGATATTGTCTTGTTTCCTCTATTACAGATTCTTCAATTTTTACAAACTCTTTTGGTTCAGCCTTCTTTTCTTCGGTCTCAAAAGAAGTATCTTCATCCTTAACTTCTTCATTGACTTCTTTTACTTCTTTAACTGGCTTTTCTTCTTTAACTTCAGAAGTTTTATTAACCGGTTGTTTTTTAGGAGTATTTTTCTTTCCCTTACTTCCCGGTTTCTTTACATTCGCTAAAATATCTTCAATATCATCATTTACTTCTTTTTTAGCTCTTGCTCTAATAACAGCAGGTTTTGCTCCAATACCCAGAAATCCGCTTGTTCCTTTACTAACTACTTCTATATCAAGTTCAGAACTTGCAATTCCAAGCGTAGTAGCAGCTTCTATTGTAGCGTCTTCTACTGTCTTTCCTGTAAATTCTCTAAATTCCATTTCTTTATTGTACCCCCGAATCATTGAAGCGCTTCACTGCATTTGCCTTATCAGCAAGTGAGCCCTTCTTAGGTTGATTTTTAGTTGTTGATTCATTTTCCGAAGCAGTATCATCAGTTGAAGTACTTTCTTCAGAAGCTGAATTGTCATATCTCTTAAGATTCATATTGCTGTATTTATTAAGAGTAGCATTTGATTTTGTTTCTTCTTCAGGAGATTCACCCATCATGGCATCATTTAACTTATCCATAAATGATTTTTTGCCACTGGCTTTTTTCTTTTCAAGCTTAACTCTTGCTTTTTCCTGCTGAACAGCTACTATTTTCTCCATATCAGCATGAGAATAATAAACATTCATAAGAACTGTTGTAATGAAACTGATAAATGCAGATGTTGCCCAATAAATACCAAGACCGGCAGGTGCACTTACTGTAACAGCAAATGACATGATAGGCATAATATACATTGTTCTCTGCATGGATTTCATCTGAGCATCCTGCTGAGGATCACCTGTTTCTGCCTTAGGCATAACTATCATACTGAGTAACTGACATAATGCAGAAATAATAGGTATAAGAAGAGCAGGAGTAAGCTTAAATCCAGGAGCTTCAGAAAGATTAATACCGAAAATAAAATGATGAACCTGATTAATCTTATCCTGATTCTCTGCTATAAGACTTCCAACTGCAGGATTTGCAGCAAATATATCACTTAATTTATCAAAAAGTGTATCATTACATTTGTAAAGAACATCAATAACACTATTAAGTGAAGCAAGTCCCTTTCCGGATGTAGCATCTGTTGAAGTTGCAAATTCAATAAGCTTAGATGCAAGTCTTGGAAGTTTATTACTATCTACAAAATCGGATAATAATTTATATCCATTTTCAGTTTTCATTATCTCATTGGCTATTGGTTCATATAAAGTTCTAACCTTTGGAACGTAAGCCGGAATGTTCTGAATAACATTATAAAGACCAATGAATACAGGGAACTGAAGAAGAGAAGTAAGACAACCCTGAGTCATCTTAATTCCATACTTTTCCTGAAGTTCACGTGTCTCTCTCTGCTGGGCAAGCATTGATTCCTGATCTTTTTTGCCCTTATACTTCTTTGTAATCTTATTAAATTCTGGCCTTAAATACTGCTGAATCTTCGAGGATTTTGTCTGTTTAAGATTGAATGGAAAAAGTATAAGTCTTATTACAACAGTAAATACAACTATACTAAGTGCTATTGACTCAACACCCATTCCATTAAAAAAATTATAGATAGCATTAAAAATAAAACCCAAAAGTTTTGTAACAGGGCCCATAATAATGCCAGTGTTCTGTGTTAATATCATTTAAGTTCTCCTCTAAGGAACCGGATCATATCCACCTTTACTAAAAGGATTACACCTTAAAACTCTCCATACTGTAAGAAGAGTTCCTTTAATAAATCCATATTTTTCATATGCTTCAATTGCATATTCCGAACAAGTGGGGTAGAAAATACAGGTTCCATGACCCTTTAGGTTTGACAAATATTTTCTATAAAATTGAATAATTGCTATACAAACTTTTTTCATAACAAATTTTTTTCTACTATTATAATAGGAGGTTTAATTTCCTATTAAATAATCTTATGCAATCGACATAAATGCAGGAAAGCACTTTCTATATCATGAAAGTTCTTTCCCTTTGCCGTATTACGGGCAACTACAACTATATCGAAACCTGTTTTTATCTTATCCTTATTCAATCTATAGCTTTCTCTTATAAGACGAACTATTCTATGTCTTATAACACTATTTCCGACCTTTTTACTAACAGAGATTCCAATTCTACTGTACATTCGGTCATTTTGTAAAATGTACATCACTAAATATTTATTTGCCAACGATTCTCTGTGGTTATAAACCTGGCTAAACTCTCTGTAGTTTTTTAATGATTCAATATTTTTCATAATAAATTAAACTGTAAGAGATTTTCTACCCTTAGCACGTCTGGCTGAAATAACCTTACGTCCGTTAGAAGTGCTCATTCTCTTTCTAAAACCATGAACCTTAGATCTCTGTCTTTTCTTTGGCTGAAATGTCATCTTCATAATTAGTTACTTCCTTTCTATATTTATTTTTGCCAAAAACTAAATAAATGCCTTAATTTAGGGCAAATCTACATCATTATATTTTTAATAGAAGAAATTGTCAAGTATATAAACCAACTTTCGTTAACATAATTTATCAACATTTTGTTTATAAACTGTTGATAACTTCTTATTTATGTGTGTATATTTTGTTTTCTAATTCAATATTTCAATGAAATAGCCATTTTTCACGTTCTAAAATAATAAACAATATTTATTTTTTAATTAACATAATTGATATTTCTGCCATTTTTTAGCTTCTTGAAACCTTGTTTATTAACGTTATTTGTAGTAGAATATAGAAGTGCATTTTTGCGCTGTTATAAGCCCCGTATTTTAATTTTTATTGAGGTTTTATAAAAAATATTAACTAAAGCGAAAAATAGGGAAATTTAAATGGAAGAGCAAATTATTAATAATTGGGACAAAATCTTAAATATATTAGAAACTCATTACGATATTTCTAACATTATAATAGAGACATGGATCAAGCCTCTTAGTATTTATGAAGTTAAGGATAATACTATCTATTTTTATGTTGATGAAAAAAGAGGAAAGCATGGAGTAGATTATCTTCATAATAAGGGATATGATATGTTTCTTCTTTCATCAATACGAGAATTCTTTAATGACCCTCATATTGAGCTGGTTATCGATGAAAAGATTAAATTCGTAGTAAAAGATGATAATAAAGAAGGAAATGAATCTTATTCTGATAATAATTACAGTGCAGATTACTATCAGGCAGTAAAGAAGAGTAATCTTGATCCTATGTATACATTTGAAAACTTTATCATAGGTGAGAGTAACAGACATGCCTACGCTACATGTACGGCAGTTGCTGACCTTCCAAGCCAGGATGCCCTTAATCCACTTTTCCTTTATGGTGGATCCGGACTTGGTAAGACTCATCTTATTCAGTCTATTGCACATTTTATTTTGCAGCATAATCCATCTATGAATGTTCTTTATGCTTCATCTGAGAAATTCACTAACGACATTATTACTGCAATTCAGAATAATAAAACAGAAGAATTCCGTCAGAAGTATCGTCAGGTAGATGTACTTATAATAGATGATATTCAGGAAATTATTGGTAAGGAAAGAACCCAGCAGGAGTTTTTCAACACCTTTAATTTCTTATATGAAGCAAAAAAACAGATAATTCTTTCATCTGATAAACCACCAAAGGAAATAAAACATCTTGAAGAAAGACTTCGTTCTCGTTTTGAATGGGGTGTTCCTATTGATATTCATGCCCCTGATTACGAAACACGAATGGCTATACTTCGAAATAAAGCGGAAAAACTGGGACTTAATATTCCGGAAGATATTCTTAATTATATTGCAGAGAATATTGTATCAAATGTAAGGCAGCTTGAAGGTGCTCTTAATATATTGAAGATATATTTCAAGATTAATAATGAAGATTTAAATCTCGATACTGTAAAAGATGCACTTAAGGATATCATTTCAGAAGAAACTGACGTTAATATTACACCTGAAAAGATATTATCAACAGTTTCTGAACATATGGATGTTAGCATTACTGATATTCAATCAACCAAAAGAAGTAAGGATATTGCCCTTGCAAGACAAACTGTAATGTATCTTTGCAGGATATTAACAGATAAAAGCCTGCAAGCTATTGGAGAAACTGTTGGTGGAAAAGATCATGCAACAGTTTATAGCGGAATTAAAAGAATTGAAGACAAAATTAAGGCTGAACCTCAGTTTGAATCATCAATTAATGTGATAATTAACAAGCTTAATCCACAGTAATAGAAATCTCATAACACTGAAATAAATTATTTATAAACATCTGAAAAGCTTATAAATAAAGGCTTTAAATAGCATTTCAACATATCAACAGTGCTTACTATTACTATTACTAATAATTATATTTATATAACTGAAAAAAAAAGAGCCAGCACGAAAGGAGCTTCTTTAAAATGAGAATCAAATGTAACAAAGGAACACTTCAGGCAGGAATTAATATTGTTTCAAAAGCAGTTGCTGCCAAGACAACAAAACCTATACTTGAATGTATATTACTTGAAGCAAAGGGTGGAGAACTTAAACTTACAGCTAATAATCTTAATCTTGGAATAGAAACATATATCAGCTGTACTATATTAGAAGAAGGTGTAATTGCACTTAATGCTAAGCTTTTCTCTGATATAATCAGAAAGCTTCAGGATAGTGAGATAGATATAGAAACAAATTCAGATTACAAAACTATTATTACTTGTGAAAAATCAAGATTTAATATTCCATGCTGGTCAGGTGAAGATTTCCCTGAACTGTTTGCAGTTAATAAGGAAAAGAGTATTGTTCTTTCACAGCTTGGTCTTAAGGATATTATCCGTCAGACAATTTTCTCAGTATCAGATAATGAAAATTCAAAGCTTATGAGTGGTGAGCTTTTTGAAGTTAGTAACAACGTTCTTTCTGTTGTATCCCTTGATGGACATAGAATTTCTATGAGAAAGGTAACTCTTAAGAGTGACGCTGATGATGTATCAGCTGTTGTTCCGGGTAAAACACTTCAGGAAGTAAGTAAGATTATAAGTGGAGATGCAGAGTCAGATGTAACTCTTTACTTCTCAGATAAAAATCTTAGTTTTGAGTTTGATAGAACAAGAGTTGTTTCCAGACTTATTGAAGGAGAGTACTTTAAGATTGCAAATATGCTTTCTATGGATACTGATCTTAAGGTTAAGGCTAATAGAAATGAGCTTATGGGTTGTATCGATAGAGCTTCTCTTCTTATTCAGGAAACAGATAAGAAGCCAATCATTGTTAGTGTTAAAAATGATAATAATCTTTATATCAGACTTGATACTAATATTGGATCTCTTAATGAAGAAATGGAAATCGAAAAAGATGGTGGTGAGTTAGTTATTGGATTTAACCCATCATTCATTATGGATGCTCTCAGAGTAATAGATGATGATAAAGTAAACATTTATATGAAAGATTCAAAGAGTCCTTGTCTTATTAAGGATGACGAAGGAACCTTTACTTACATTATTCTTCCTATAAATATTAATCCGGATGCTTATTAAAAGGTAATTATTATGGAAATAGAAATAAGAGATGGCGAAGAGTTTATAAAACTTGGTCAGGCTATGAAGAAGGCCGGTTTTGTAGGCTCTGGTGTTGATGCAAAGTTTGTAATACAGGATGGGCTGGTTAAAGTAAATGGAGAAGTTGATACCAGAAGAGGTAGAAAACTATATCCGGGAGACAGCTTCGAATATAATGGCGAGACATGTATTATAAATGAATAATAAGGAACATTAATAATGTATATAGAATCTCTTGCACTCAAGGATTTCAGAAATTATGAAAAGCTTGATATAAACTTCAGTAAGAATATAAATATTCTTTATGGAGATAATGCTCAGGGTAAAACCAATATACTTGAGGCAATTTATATATCAGCAACAACCAAATCCCACAGAAATTCTAAAGATAAAGATATTATTCGTTTTGGAAAAGATGATTCTCATATAAGACTTAATCTGAAAAAAAGAGAAGTGGGTCACAGGATTGATATGCATCTGAGAAGAAATCAGACTAAGGGAGTTGCCATAGACGGAATTCCAATCCGCAGATCTACAGAACTTTTTGGATTAATTAATATAATTATATTTTCTCCTGAAGATTTATCTATTGTAAAAAACGGACCGGGAGAAAGAAGAAGATTTATGGATATGGAAATATGCCAGCTTAGCAGAATCTATTACAGTAATCTTCTCAGATTTAATAAGATATTGGATCAGAGAAATAATCTTTTGAAACAGATTAACTTTAATCCTAAGAATGCAGATACACTTGATGTATGGGATGAACAGTTTATCGATGCAGGAAAGGCCATAATTAAAGAGAGAACGAATTTCATAGAAATGATAAATGGAATAATCAAGGAAATTCATGGAAGTCTTACATCAAATAAAGAAAAAATAGAAATAAAATATGAACCAAATGTTGAAATAGACAGATTTGAAAAGGTTCTTAAAGAAAAAAGACAGATAGATTTAAAGAATAGTATAACCATGACCGGTCCTCAAAGAGATGATTTTGGTGTATATATCAATGGCAGTGATGTCAGAGTATACGGATCTCAGGGACAGCAGAGAACAGCAGCACTTTCACTAAAGCTTGCTGAGATAGAAATGGTTAAAAAGATAATAAACGATAATCCAATTCTTTTGCTGGATGATGTAATGTCCGAACTGGATTCTAAGAGAAGAGATGCTCTTCTCAGCAGAATAAGTGATATACAGACAATTATAACCTGTACGGGATATGATGATTTCATTCGTCAAAGGATAAATGTTGATAAGATTTATAAAATCAGTGATGGAGCAATTTGCTAACAAAATGGAGGTTCAAAATGTCAGAAGAACAGAAGCAGGTCGAATATGGAGCCGATCAGATTCAGATATTGGAAGGTCTGGAAGCTGTAAGAAAGAGACCCGGTATGTATATAGGAAGTACATCTACCAGAGGTCTCCATCATCTTGTTTATGAGATTGTTGATAATGCAGTTGATGAGGCACTTGCAGGCTATTGTTCTGAAATTCAGGTATATATTAATGAGGACAATTCAATAACTGTTATTGATAATGGTCGTGGTATTCCGGTAGGAATCCAGGCTAAAGCAGGAAGACCAGCAGTTGAAGTTGTATTTACAGTACTTCATGCCGGAGGAAAATTCGGTGGTGGAGGATACAAGGTTTCAGGTGGTCTTCATGGTGTTGGTTCATCTGTAGTTAATGCTCTTTCAGATTGGCTTGAAGTAGAAGTTTCCCGTGAAGGAAAGGTTTATAAGCAGAGATATGAAAGAGGAAATATCTGTTATGACCTTAAGGTTATAGGAGATAGTGACAGTACAGGAACAAAGGTTTCCTTTAAACCTGATGGAACAATATTTGATGATCTGGTTTATGATTACAATACTCTTAGAGTAAGACTTCGTGAAACAGCTTTCCTTACAAAAGGACTTAAGATTTCTATAACAGATCTTAGAAAACCTGTTCAGGAAGAGGGAGAGTCTGACGAAGAGTTTAAGGAAAAACTTGAAAACTGGGAACCTAAGAGTGAGTCCTTCCATTATGAAGGCGGAATTAAAGAATTTGTCCAGTATCTGAATAAACATAAGAATGCAATATATAACAGTGTAATATATTGTGAAGGTGAGAAAGATGGAATATATGTTGAGGTTGCACTTCAGCATAATAATTCCTATAACGAAACAGTATATAGCTTTGTTAATAACATAGTAACTCCGGAGGGAGGTATGCACCTTACCGGATTCAGATCAGCTATTACAAAGGTATTTAATGATTATGCCCGTAATACAAAGATGCTGAAGGAAAAGGATGATAACCTTTCAGGTGAGGATTTAAGAGAAGGTCTTACTGCAATAATCAGTGTTAAGATTGAAGATCCTCAGTTTGAAGGTCAGACAAAGCAGAAGCTTGGAAATGCACCTGCAAGAACAGCAGTTGAATCAATTATGAATGAACAGCTGGTTTATTTCCTTGAACAGAATCCTGCAGTTGCAAGAATTATTGTTGATAAAGCAATTACTGCTCAGAGAGCAAGAATAGCAGCCAGAAAAGCAAGAGATGTTGCAAGAAAGAATAATCTTTCAGAAGGAATGTCACTTCCAGGAAAACTGGCAGACTGTTCAGATAAAGATCCTAAGAATTGTGAAATATACATAGTCGAGGGAGATTCTGCGGGTGGTTCAGCAAAGACAGCCCGAAACAGATCAACCCAGGCTATACTTCCACTTAGAGGTAAGATTCTGAATGTTGAAAAAGCAAGAATCGATCATATTCTTGAAAATAAAGAGATTCAGGCAATGATCACTGCCTTTGGAACAGGAATACATGAGAATTTTGATATAGAAAAACTTCGTTATGATAAGATCATTATTATGACGGATGCCGATGTTGATGGAGCTCATATTGCTACACTTCTTCTTACATTTTTCTATAGATTTATGCCTGAGCTTATTAGACAGGGTCATGTATATCTGGCACAGCCACCTCTTTACAGATTGGAAAAAAATAAGAAGTTCTGGTACGCATACAGTGATGATGAACTTAATTCTATCATAGAGGAAGTAGGTCGTGATCAGAATAATAAAGTTCAGAGATATAAAGGTCTTGGTGAGATGGATGCTGATCAGCTTTGGGATACAACCATGGATCCAGAGAAGAGAATTCTTCTCCGTGTTTCTACATTTGGAGAGGATGAAGCAGAGGTTGATATGACATTTAACGTTCTTATGGGCGATAATGTTGAACCAAGAAAGAAATTTATTGAAGAAAACGCTAAGTTTGTTAAGAATCTAGATATATAAGCTGTTGTATATAAATTAAAGGAGAAAATACAATGTCTGATGACAACATTTTCGATACTCCACATGATGATGTGAAGGAAGTTGATCTTAAAAAAACAATGGAGAATTCTTACATAGATTATGCTATGTCAGTTATTGCATCCAGAGCACTTCCGGATGTCAGGGATGGTCTTAAACCTGTTCAGAGAAGAATTCTTTATTCCATGATAGAACTGAATAATGGTCCTGATAAACCACACAGAAAATGTGCACGTATTGTCGGTGATACCATGGGTAAATATCATCCACATGGTGATAGCTCTATTTACGATGCTCTTGTTAAGCTTGCACAGGATTGGAATACAAGATACCCACTTGTAGACGGACATGGAAACTTTGGTTCTATGGATGGAGACGGAGCTGCTGCCATGCGATATACAGAAGCACGTCTTACAAAGATTTCCATGGAGATGCTTGCAGATATCAACAAGGATACTGTTGATTTCACTCCAAACTTTGATGAAACAGAGAAGGAGCCGGTAGTACTTCCTTCAAGATATCCTAATCTTCTGGTAAACGGAACTTCAGGTATTGCCGTAGGTATGGCAACAAACATACCACCTCACAATCTTCGTGAGGTTACAAATGCTGCAATAAAGATTATTGATAACCGTATTGAGGAAGATAGAGAAACAGATATCGAAGAATTATTAGATATAGTAAAGGGACCTGATTTCCCTACCGGAGCAGAAATTCTCGGAAGAAAGGGAATTGATGAAGCTTATAGAACCGGTCGTGGAAAAATCAGAGTAAGAGCTATTTCTGATATCGAGCCTATGGCTAAGGGTAAGCAGAGAATAGTAATTACAGAGCTTCCGTATATGGTAAATAAGGCACTTCTTATTCAGAAGATAGCTGATCTTGTTAAGGCTAAGAAGGTTGATGGAATCACTGACTTAAGAGATGAATCATCCAGAGAAGGTATGAGAATTGTTATCGAACTCAGACATGATGTAAATGCTAACCTTCTTCTTAATAACCTTTATAAACATACACAGCTGGAAGATACATTTGGCGTAAATATGCTTGCACTTGTTGATAATCAGCCAAAGGTTCTATCACTTCTTGATATGCTTAAGTACTATATCCGTCATCAGAAGGATGTTGTTACAAGAAGAACAAAGTTTGAGTTAAATGCTGCAGAGAAGAGAGCTCATATAGTTGAAGGTCTCCTTATTGCTATTGATAATATTGATGAAGTTATTAAGATTATCCGTGCTGCGGCAAATGTAAACGAAGCAAAGGCAAACTTAATAGAGAGATTTGAACTTACAGATGCTCAGGCCCAGGCCATTGTTGATATGAGACTTCGTGCTCTTACAGGTCTGGAAAGAGACAAGCTGGAAGCAGAATATAAAGAACTTCAGGAAAAGATTGCATACCTGAAGAGTATCCTTGCTGATGAGAAGATGCTTCTTTCAGTTATCAAGGAAGAGATGCAGATCATCGCAGACAAGTATGGAGACGACAGAAGAACAATTATCGGTCAGTCTGTTGATGCATTTACAGATGAAGATCTGATTGACGATGAGCCAACAGTTCTTACCATGACACATTTCGGATATATTAAGAGAATGTCTGTTGATAACTTCCATGCTCAGAATAGAGGTGGAAAGGGAATAAGAGGAATTCAGACTATAGAGGATGACTTTATAGAAGATCTTCTTATGACTACAGCACTTAATTATATCTTATTCTTTACTAATAAGGGACGTGTGTTCAAGCTTAGAACCTATCAGATTCCTGAGGCAGGAAGAACAGCCAGAGGAGTGGCTATGGTTAATCTTCTTCAGTTGGACGGTGGTGAGCATGTTTCAGCAGTTGTTCCTATCAGAGAATTTAGTGAGAATAAGTATTTCATAATGGTTACAAAGTCCGGAATCATCAAGAAGACTCCGGAAATGGATTATAAGAATATCAGAAAGAACGGAATCATCGGAATCAACATCAGAGAAGATGATGAACTTATTGAAGTTAAGACGACTGATGATACAAGAGATCTTTTCATGGTATCTAAGAATGGTATGTGTATCAGATTCAAGGATACAGATATCAGAAGCACCGGACGTAATTCCATGGGTGTAAGAGGTATGAACCTTGAACCGGAAGATGAAATCGTCGGAATGCAGATGAATACTCAGGGTGAGAAGCTTCTTATCGTTACTGAAAAAGGTATGGGTAAGAGAACCTCTATAGATGAGTTCAAGCTTCAGCATAGAGGCGGTAAAGGTCTCAAGTGTTATAAGGTTACAGAGAAGACCGGTAGAATCGCAGGTGTTAAAGCTGTTAATGATGATCATGAGATTATGATGATCACAAATGAAGGAATAATCATTCAGCTTAGATGTGATGAGATTTCA
Source organism: Eubacterium sp. (assembly GCA_024692605.1). Classification (GTDB taxonomy): domain Bacteria; phylum Bacillota; class Clostridia; order Lachnospirales; family Lachnospiraceae; genus Eubacterium_Q. The sequence goes on along the minus strand of JAILMQ010000229.1, from coordinate 289 downwards.
ACATATAGCAGAATTACTTCAGGAGTAAAACTTATAAACCTTAAAAAGGGTGAAATCGTTGCACAGATTGCTAAGGTTCGTCAGACTGAGAATTCATCCGGTACAGAAGAAATAGAGGAAGATACTGAATAGATTGATGGGAGAAAAAAATGGAAGATTTTAGAGAAAACATCAATTCTTTATCCAACACAGGAACAATAGAAAATATTCTTATTGCTATAGCATACTGGCTTGCAGTTATCGTTGTCATTCTTTTCGTATTCTATATCGCTGTAAAAATCAACAATTA
>JAILMQ010000179.1 GCA_024692605.1 Eubacterium sp. | reverse complement strand
TACAAACCTGCAGGCAATAATAGACAAGGTTAAAGATGGTACAGTAAGAAATACTGAGATAGTTGGAGTGATAAGCAACAACTACAACGTTTATTCTCTTGAACGTGCAGCAAATGCAGGAATAAAATCAGAAGTTGTGGCACCTAAGGATTTCCCTGACAGATCAGCTTTTAACAGGGCTCTTCTGGAAAAGATTGATGAATACGATCCAGACCTTATAGTTCTTGCAGGATTCCTTGTTGTGATTCCTGAGAATGTTATAAGTAAATATGAAGGAAAGATAATCAATATTCACCCTTCACTTATTCCATCTTTCTGTGGTACGGGATATTATGGTCTGAAGGTACATAAGGCAGCTCTGGAAAGAGGTGTAAAGGTATCGGGAGCAACAGTGCATTTTGTTGACTCAGGAACAGATACAGGCCCTATTATTCTTCAGAAGGCAGTGTATGTTAATGATGATGATACCCCTGAAACCCTTCAGAGAAGAATTATGGAAGAAGCTGAATGGCAGATTCTTCCACAGGCTATTGACAAGATTGCAAGTGGTGAGATTGTATATCAGAAACCGGTTGATATGAGAAATTAATAGGAGACGTAAGAATGAAGATTTTACTTGTTGGTGGCGGCGGCCGTGAGCATGCTATTGCATGGGCAGTTGCTAAAAGTCCTAAATGTGAAAAATTATATGCAGCACCAGGTAATGCCGGAATTGCTGAGCTTGCTGAGTGCGTTGATATATCAGTTATGGATGGCGAAGGCCTGCTTAAGTTTGCAAAGGAAAAGGATGTGGACTTTGTTATAGTCGCACCTGATGATCCTTTGGCAGCAGGAGTTGCAGATGTATTTCTTGATGCAGGGATCAAAACCTTTGGTCCAAGAAAGAATGCGGCTATCATTGAAGCATCAAAAGCATTTTCTAAGGATCTTATGAAGAAGTATGATATTCCATCAGCAGCCTATGAAACCTTTACCGATGCTGATGCAGCACTTAAGTATCTTGAGGGGCAAACTGCACCTTATGTTCTTAAGGCTGACGGACTTGCTCTTGGAAAGGGTGTTCTTATCTGTCAGGATCTTGAGGAGGCTAAGGCCGGAATCAAGGAGATAATGATTGATAAGAAGTTCGGAGATGCAGGTAACAAGCTTGTTATCGAAGAGTTTATGACAGGACGTGAGGTTTCTGTACTTTGCTTCTCAGATGGAAAGACCATCAAGCCTATGACATCCGCTCAGGATCATAAGCGTGCAGGAGATGGGGATACAGGATTAAATACAGGAGGAATGGGTACATTTTCACCTAGTCCTTTCTATACAGATGAAGTTGCAAAGTTCTGTGAGGAAAATGTATATCAGAGAACTATTGATGCTATGGCAGCTGAGGGAAGAGAGTTCAAGGGAGTTCTTTTCTGCGGACTTATGCTTACAGAAAAGGGTCCTAAGGTTCTTGAGTTTAATGCCCGTTTCGGTGATCCGGAGGCTCAGGTTGTTATTCCAAGACTTAAGAATGATCTTCTTGAGGTTATGGAGGCCTGCGCAGATGGTACACTGGATAAGATTGATCTTCAGTTCGAGGATAATGCAGCAGTATGTGTAATGCTTGCATCTGACGGTTATCCTGTAAGCTACAAGAAGGGCTTTGAGATAAAGGGACTTGAGAACTTTAAGGATAAGGATGGATACTATGTTTTCCATTCCGGAACAAAGTTTGCAAAGGATGAAAGCGGTGCAGATAAGGTTGTAACAAACGGAGGAAGAGTCCTTGGTGTTACAGCTCTTGGTAATGATCTGCTTGAGGCCAGAGCAAATGCTTATAAAGCTACTGAATTAATTGATTTCGATAATAAATATATGAGACATGACATTGGAAAGGCTATTGACGAGCAGTGATGAAATACGATTTTTCGCCTACAATGAAATATGTTCTTAGTGAGGCAGAATCTGTTGCCAAAAGACTGGGAAACAGCTATATAGATAACAGGCATATATTCATCGCACTGTACACAATACATAGAGGTGTTGCGTACAGTGTGATGCTTAAGCACGGCCTGAGAGCTGAAGATTTCCAGAAACTGGCAGTAAATATGCGCAGCACAGTGCTGGATTTTCCGGCGCAGGAATTTACCGGAAAATACACTGACAGAACTCTTAAAACCTTTGATGGGGCAGAAGAAGACAGAAAGAAGCTGAATTCGGAAAAGGTAGGAACAGAGCTTATTCTTCTTTCAATTATTCGTGATATGAATTCTGATATATTTGGTGTATTAAAGGATAAAAATGTCAATATAAACCAGATGTGTATTGAGCTTCTCAGTGTCTGCGGAATAACCGGAAATGATGCTGACAAGTATATTAAAGATAGAATACTTAAGAAGCAATCTAAGAATTCCAAGAAAAAAAGTATGCTGGAGACATTCGGAAGAAATCTTACTGCAGAGGCAAAGAATCTGAAACTGGATCCTGTAGTTGGAAGACAGGAAGAGATAATCAGAGTTATGCAGATTCTTGGAAGAAGAACTAAAAATAATGCATGTCTTGTGGGGGAGCCGGGAGTTGGAAAAACAGCTATAGTTGAAGGTATCGCTCAGCTTATTCAGAATAAGGTTGTTCCTGAAAGCATGACTGATAAGAGAATAGTAAGCCTTGATCTTTCCGGAATGATAGCAGGAACAAGATACAGAGGTGATTTTGAGGAGAGGCTTAAGAAGACTATAGATGAGCTTAAGGCTGATCCCAATGTCATCCTTTTCATAGATGAGCTTCATACTCTTATTGGAGCAGGTGGCGCAGAAGGAACTCATGACGCGGCAAATATATTCAAGCCTGCACTTTCAAGAGGGGAGATACATGTTATCGGTGCTACAACTCTTGAGGAGTATCGAAAATATATTGAAAAGGATGCTGCACTGGAAAGAAGATTCCAGCCGGTATTTATAGAAGAGCCTACACGTGAGGATACTATAGAGATTCTTCGTGTTCTGAGTTTTAATTATCAGAAGTTCCACAATGTAACAATTACGGATGAAGCAATTGTTTCAGCAGTTGATCTGTCCATAAGATATATAAATGACCGTTTTCTTCCGGATAAGGCCATCGATCTTGTGGATGAGGCTTGTTCCAGAGTAAGACTTGGATATATACCTAAGGATTTTTATCAGGAATTTTCTGATAATTCCGAATGGTTTATGAATACAGTTATTGAAAATGCTCTTGCTGAGGGAAATGTAAAGAAGGCTGCAGAACTTAGAAAAACCCTTAAGACAAGAAAGCAGAAAAATGAAAAGATAAAGAAGACAGAGGACCTGGTGGTAACACCGGATGATATTGCCGGAGTTGTATCCACATGGACCAAGATACCGGTTTCAAGACTCAATGAAACAGAAAGCTCCAGACTTCTCAGACTTGAGGATACGCTGCATAACCGTGTAGTGGGACAGGAGGAAGCAGTAAAGACTGTGGCCGGTGCCATAAAGAGAGGTCGAACAGGCTTCAGAGATCCGAAACGTCCTATTGGTTCATTTCTCTTCCTTGGTCCTACCGGTGTTGGTAAGACTGAGCTTTCCAAGGCTCTTGCGGAAACTGTATTCGGAGATGAAAAGAATCTTATCAGAGTTGATATGTCAGAATATATGGAGAAGCATAATGTATCAAAAATGATTGGCTCTCCACCGGGATACGTGGGATATGATGAAGGCGGTCAGCTTTCGGAAAAGGTCAGACGAAATCCTTATAGCGTTATTCTTTTTGATGAGGTTGAGAAGGCTCATCCGGATGTATTCAATATTCTTCTTCAGGTACTGGATGATGGAATAATAACAGATGCACAGGGAAGAAAGGTGGACTTTAAAAATACGATCATCATAATGACCTCCAATCTTGGTGCTGACAGGATCATAGATCCTAAGACCCTTGGCTTTGTAACAGAAACAGATGATGAAAAAGAATTTGAAAGTATGAAGACAAGAGTCATGGAAGAGGTTAAGAAGATGTTCAGGCCGGAGTTTATAAACAGACTTGATGACATCATTGTATTTAAATCTCTTACAGAGGATGAGATTCTGGATATTGCAGGACTTATGCTTAAAGAGTTTAAGACAAGAGTCTTTGACAATATGGGAATTAAGATTACCTATGGTAAAAGACTTAGTCGTCTTATCTTCGATAAGGGCTATGATAAGAAGTTTGGCGCGAGACCACTTAGACGTGCGCTTCAGCAATATGTTGAAGATCCTATGTCTGACGAGGTTCTTGCGGGACGCATTAAAAAAGGCGACAGTGTGAGCCTTGGAGTGTCTGACGGAAAAGTTACATTTACCGTAAAAAATAATTAAAGTTGGTGTGGAAAATAAAAGTAAATTTTGTTATGATTAACTAGAAGATGTAAATTCAGGAGGTAACTAAAATGGCAGTTATAGATGAACTCATTCGGGAAGAGGAGAATGGCTCACTTAGCTTTGGTAACTATGAACTTGCAAGCAAGACTAAGAAAGATGGTTTTGATTATAATGGCGATAGTTATAAGATTAAAACCTTTAATGAGATTACTAAGCTTGAAAGAAACGGAATGTTCGTTTACGAGTCTGTTCCCGGAACAACAGTTCATGAATTCAGGGCAAACGTTGACAAGGTGATGTTTAGTGTTGAGGGCGATAAGGATGCACAGATAACACTTGAGCTTGAACCGGAAACTGAATATAAAGTACATGTAGATAGTGTTGACGCCGGAAAGATGACTACTAATCTTGGCGGTAAGATAAGCATCGGTGTTGAGCTTGAGAAAAACGACAAGGTTGAAGTAGTTATTGAGAAGCAGTAAACCATTAAAAAAGAAAAAATGATCAAACCCGAGTCTCCCGTTTCGGTAAAGCCGAGTCGGGAGACCGTTGTTTTATGGAGAAGAGTGATGGCAAAAGAAAAACAGATTTTTTACTGTACCAATTGTGGAAATGAATCCAGCAGATGGCTTGGTCAGTGTCCGTTTTGTAAAGAATGGAATACATTTACCGAAGAGAAGGTATCGGCTAAGTCCAAGACTTCAGGAAAATCAAAGCCTCTTTCGGAAAGGGCGAGAGCCGTAAGCATAAAAAATGTTTCTTCCTCTGAGGAGACAAGAATCATGACCCGTATAGGAGAGCTGGACAGGGTTCTTGGGGGAGGAATCGTAAAGGGGTCTCTTGTACTGGTGGGCGGTGATCCGGGAATCGGAAAATCAACCCTGCTTCTGGAAATGTGCAAGAACCTGGTTGAAACGGATGTTAAGGTACTATATGTATCAGGAGAGGAATCAGTTTCCCAGATCAAGTCCCGTGCAGTGAGGCTTGGAATAACCAAAGGCAGTAAGGCCGAGGATACACTGATGCTTCTTAGTGATAATGAGCTGGAGAATATTGAATCACAGATAGAAGGTCTGGAGGCTGAAGTGGTGATAATAGATTCTATTCAGACCATTATGTCCGGAGATATTGACAATGCTCCCGGAACAGTATCTCAGGTAAGAGAAGTGACCTCAAGACTTCTGCAGGTTGCAAAACAGAAGAATGCTGCGGTGTTTATTGTAGGTCATGTTACAAAGGAGGGAACTGTTGCAGGTCCCAGAACACTGGAGCATATGGTGGATTCGGTTCTTTATTTCGAGGGAGATGAAAGCGGCGGCTTCCGCATCCTCAGGGCGAATAAAAACAGATTCGGTTCCACAAATGAAATAGGTGTATTCAATATGACGGATACAGGTTTGGAGGAAGTAACTAATCCTTCAGAGTTCTTCCTTAGCGGACGACCCAGTGGGGCTTCCGGCTCTGTGGTTGTATGTACCGTTGAAGGAACCAGAGCGCTTCTGGTTGAGATACAGGCTCTTTGTACGGATTCCAATTATAATATGGCCAGACGTACGTCTGTGGGACTGGATTATAACAGGGTAAATCTTCTTATTGCAGTTCTTGAAAAACGTGGTGGTATTAATCTCTCGGGCTGTGACTGCTACGTAAATATTGCAGGAGGAATGAAGCTGAATGATCCTTCCGCAGATCTGGGTGTGGTCTGTGCCATAGCCTCTTCCTTTAGAGACAGAGCGGTGGATGATAAAACTGTGATCCTTGGTGAGATAGGTCTTGCCGGCGAAATCCGTGGTGTGAGAAATGTAGTTCAGAGAGTTAAGGAAGCAGAAAAACTGGGCTATAACAAAATAATAGTTCCCCGTTCTAATAAGAACAAGGAACTGGATAAAATGAATGTCGAAATCACATATGTATCCAGCGTAAGAGAAGCGCTGGATGTTATATAAAAAATAAGCGCTGGGTTTCCCCGGCGCTTATTTTTTATATATTACAGAGCTGCCTTAAAGGCTGCAAGCAAGTCGCTATATTCTTCGTAAGCAGGAAGCTCCGGATGTTCAGCCTTGATAGATTCGGTTGAACGGAAGAGGAAGCCTGCCTTACTTGCCTGTATCATAGCAAGATCATTAAAGCTGTCTCCTGTTGCGATTGTTTCAAAGCCACAGCTCTGGAGAGCCTTTACAGTAGTAAGCTTTGATTTTTCGCATCTCATCTGAAAACCGGTGATCTTTCCATCCTCAGCAACCTCAAGAGTGTTGCAGAAAAGTGTAGGCATTCCCAGTTTAACCATAAGTGGTTTTGCAAACTGCTCAAAGGTATCGCTTATGATAATGGTCTGAGTCATATCTCTCAGAGAATCAAGAAACTCCTTTGCCCCCGGAAGTGGGTCAATGGTTGAGATGGTTTCCTGTATCTCCTTAAGACCAAGACCATGCTCCTCCAGTATTCCAAGTCTCCAGTTCATTAATTTATCATAGTCAGGTTCATCTCTTGTGGTTCTTTTTAATTCGGGAATTCCACTTGCCTCAGCAAATGCAATCCAGATTTCAGGTACCAGAACTCCTTCGAGATCCAGACAGGCAATATTCATAGACATATATATATCCTCCAGGTATTATTGTTAGATGTTTGAACTGTTTTTCATATCCAAACAACCAACATAATACCATAAAATATATAGAATTCAAATTAAAACATAAAGAATCCGGAAACAAATCAAGATTGAAATATATCCTGACTTTTGTTAACATTGCATAGGTGCAGGAAGCTAGTCCCTGCAATAAAGGAGGAACACATGATTCTTGCTTGTCAGAATATTACAAAAGCATATGGTGAAAATGTAATCCTGAAGGATGTAAGTTTTAATATAGAAAAGAATGACAAATGTGCCATAGTCGGAGTGAACGGAGCAGGAAAGACAACACTGCTCAGAATTATCATGGGGATAGAAAGTGCCGACAGTGGTAATGTCTCTCTTTCCAAATTCATCAGGCTTGGATATCTTTCCCAGACCCAGGACACTGAACTGGATAATACCATATACGGAGCCATGAAGGATGCAAAGAAATATATTCCTGAGATGGAACAAAGAATCCGGGAACTGGAAAAGGAAATGGAAAATAAGTCCGGTGATGAGCTGGAATCCATAATGGAAACCTATAACAGACTGACTACTAATTTTGAGAGGGAAAATGGATATGCCTACGAAAGTGAGATAGCAGGAGTTATAAACGGACTTGGATTTACAGAAGAGGATTATGACCGTTCCATAGCCACACTTTCCGGTGGTCAGAAGATGAGAGTTGCGCTGGGTAAGCTGCTTCTCAGTCATCCGGATATCATAATCCTGGATGAGCCTACCAATCATCTGGATATGAATTCCATAAAATGGCTGGAGGGATTCCTGGCTTCTTATAATGGTGCAGTTATAGTTGTCAGCCACGACAGATATTTTATTGATAAGATTTCCAATAAGATATTGGAGATAGACCAGACCAAAGCTTCAATATATAACGGCAGTTATTCTTATTACAGAGAAGAGAGAGCCAAGAAAAGAAGAGCTGAGCTTCAGGCTTATATGAAACAGCAGGCTGAGATACAGCATCAGGAAGAGGTTATAACTAAGCTTAAGCAGTTTAACAGGGAGAAATCCATAAAGCGTGCAGAGAGCCGTGAGAAGAAGCTGGACAAGATTGAAAGAATTGAAAAGCCCATAGAACTAAATAATGAGATGAGGCTTAAACTGGAGCCGGTATGTGAATCCGGAAATGATGTTCTTCTGGTTGAAAATCTTGCCAAATCCTATGATGATAATAAGCTCTTCGAAAATCTTAATATGGATATAAAAAGAGGCGAGCATGTTGCTCTTATTGGCGGAAACGGAACAGGAAAGACAACAATTCTCAAACTGATAAATAGAAGTATTCCAAAGGACGAAGGAACCATAAGCCTGGGAACCAAGGTAAGAATCGGATATTTTGATCAGGAGCATCATGATCTGAATGTAAATAAAACAATCTTTGAAGAGATGTCAGATTCATTTCCTGATATGAATAATACAAGAATAAGAAATGTATTAGCTGCATTTCTATTTACAGGAGATGATGTGTTTAAAACCATCTCCGATCTTTCCGGTGGTGAAAGAGGCAGGGTTTCCCTTGCAAAGCTTATGCTTTCCCCTGCAAACTTCCTTATACTGGATGAGCCTACCAACCATCTGGATATACCTTCAAAGGAGATCCTGGAGGATGCGCTTAAGGATTATACAGGTACTATACTCTATGTAAGTCATGACAGATATTTTATTAATAAAACTGCCACAAGGATAATAGAGCTTAGGGAAAAGGTGCTGACAAACTATATAGGTAATTTTGATTACTACGAAGAAAAGAGAGATGATATATTCTCTGTACAGCATCCTGACTTAATGTCCATGGCAGATGTCAGTTCAGATAAGACAGATAATGTTAAGGAATCCAGACTTACTTATGAACAGCAGAAGGCTGAAAATGCGAGACAGAGAAAGCTCAGTAACAGAATCAGAAATCTGGAAAAATCCATTTCCGAAACGGAAGAAGAATTGCAGGAGATAGAAAAAGCAATAAATGATCCTGCAAACGGAACCAATATGGAACTTCTGATGGAACTTTCAAAGAAAAAAGAAGAAGCCGACCAGCGGCTTCTTGAATACTATAGTGAATGGGATGAACTTCAGGAATAAGTTATAGTGCGATAATAGTTTCATAAACTGTTGCAGCAAGTATAACTATCAGGAAAATAATCATTCCCGGATTAAGGTAGATGGTTTTAAGTGCATTTGACTTATTTAAAGGAGATGCACTGTCGTCTACCTTCATTTTTTTTCGGTTTATTATCAGAAGAACAATACCTGTAATTATAAAGGCCAGAATCAACATGGCATATAATACAAAAAGACTGAAGGCAGGGTTTGCATATAAACTCAGAACCTTTTTCTGAAGCTCCGGATCTCCTAACTGGCCGTAGTCCATATTCTGTATCTCCTCCAAATCCTTGAGGTTCATATGTTTCATTAAAAATATAGGTATCAGTCCATGAACACAGTTAATTATCATATGAAGTATCATGGTATATCTGATCTTTCCGGATATTGTGTAGATATATGCGAAGATAACTCCTATTAATGTAGCATAGAAAAACTGATAAAAATTTGTGTGGAAAAGACCGAAGATCAGACCTGAGAGTATGATGGCATACCTTTTTGAATACTGGCCTATCCTGTCTATTAATATCTTTCTGAAAAACAGCTCTTCCATAATAGGACCCAGCAGAACCGCAAAAATAAGAGTCTGAAGATATCCCTGCTCTGATATCATGTCTATTGTTGAGTTTGCTATCTTGGTTCCGGTAATAACCTTGATGCCGATACCGATGAGATTGCCAATAATATTGGCCCCCACCATGACAGAAGTGATCATCATATAAAATGCTATCATGTATTTGAACTTAACATCATGCATTTCCGGCTGCTGTTTAGGCAGCTTTCGAAGGAGCAGAAGACATAGAGGAAAACCGAATCCCCAGATGGGAATCATACTACAGATGTATGTTACCCAGCTGTTGTTGGCAATATCTGCATCAATCGTTTTAAATACAAGCTGTAACAGCTTTGAGCCTCCGAATTCTCCTGCGATAAATACGGTCAGACAGAGTCCCAGCCATGAGTATTTCTTTTTTATCTCACTTAGTTCCATAATTATTCCACCTTTGCAATATGCTGTTCCTGCTATCAGAAACAAAGTTTAACTTAGACGCTTATGTCATAATAACATTTTAAATAATAAAACACAATAACTTGAAAGTTTCTTCGGATTTTGATACCATATATTGAGTTGAATGAAAGATAAAATTACACGGGAGGAAATATAAATGAAGTGTCCATATTGTGGGGATGAAGATACCAGAGTAATTGATTCCAGACCGGCTGATGAAAACACAGCAATCAGACGCCGTCGTCAGTGCGATGTATGCGGTAAGAGATTTACTACATATGAGAAGGTTGAAGCTATACCTCTCATGGTTATTAAGAAGGACAAGTCTAGAGAGCCTTTCGATAGAGAAAAGCTTATGCAGGGTGTTATCAGAAGCTGTCACAAGAGACCTGTTTCCATGGAAAGCATTGAGACCTGCGTAAATGAGATCGAGTCTGAAATCTATAACAAGGAGTCAAGAGAGATTGACAGTACTGTTATAGGTGAGATTGTTATGGATAAGATTAAAGACCTTGACGGAGTTGCCTATGTAAGGTTTGCTTCTGTTTACAGAGAATTTAAAGATGTTAATACATTTATGGATGAGTTAAAGAAAATCCTTAAATAGAAATATTAGAAAAATATGGATGATCAGATTAAGATAACAAAAACAGGAAATTCAGAGGTAATCATAAAGAAGTCCAGATTTCTTGGTATGGCTGTAAATGCTGAAAACGAGGAAGAGGTTAAAGAGCTTCTAGGTGATGTTCGAAAGGAGCATTACAGTGCAAGACATGTCTGTTATGCTTACAGCCTGGGAGAAAAAAATCCCAAGCTCAAATTCTCTGATGATGGGGAACCCGGTGGTACTGCCGGTAAACCCATGCTTGATGTTATTACAAAATCCGGTATTTGCAATATTCTTATAATAGTTGTAAGATACTTTGGTGGAACACTGCTTGGTACAGGCGGACTTGTCCGTGCCTATACTCAGGCAGCTGCTGAAGCAATTGAAAATGCTGAAAAGAAGACTGTATGTTTATGTAATACTTATGAGATACAGACGGACTATACTGATTTTGAGAAGATCAGATTTATCCTTGAAAGTACTGAAGGTGTAACCTATGAGGCTGAGTACTCAGATAAAGTAATCCTTAAGGTTACGGTGCCGGAGGTAAAAGCCACACAGCTAACGGATTTAGTTACTGAAAAGACATCAGGAAGAGCTGATGTAGTATTTAAAGATCAGATGGTAATATAGAATCTATTCCCATGAATGATCCTCTTCGATTACATGAAAATCGAGATAATCAAAGTCTATACTTTCTATAAAATTTGTCTGATCGAATCTGGTCCGGGCATGTTTAATAAATTCGGTTTTATTATTCTCCAGCCAGATTGGAACAGCCAGATCAAACTCTTCACATATCATTTCCAGTGATTTATATACCTTTTTGGTTCTGTTAATATCCTTATCGGGAATACATATTACAGTATCCTTCAGGAGATGATTTTCTTTTATAAGTTTGCCCCATATTCTAAACATTTTTCGATGATTCCATTCTTATGCTTTTTGTATTTTATAATTATGTTGTTTTGTTGTAGTTTGTTAAATTATATATCATTAAAAGAATATAATTACAACAAAAATAAATCACAGTTAGTTGATAACCTATTTAACATAAATAATTTATTATGAAAGGAAGTGGATAATATGTCAGAAAGAAATGACATGAATACTTTTAATGGGATGACTTACATTTCCGAATCAGATGTGCCAACATCTTCTAATCCAGATATGTATTATGGTGGTTATCAGAATACTAGTAACAGTCCA
>JAILMQ010000132.1 GCA_024692605.1 Eubacterium sp. | reverse complement strand
ACATTTAGGATAAATACATCTTTTTAAAGTGGTAGTTTGGGGAAAGGGGTATAGAAATAAATGCTGACACCGGTTGATATTCAACAGAAAAGATTTAAAAGTGGTCTTGGATTTGATAAAAAAGATGTATCCGCTTTTTTTGAAGAAGTATCTAAAAGTTATGGGGAGCTTTACAGATCCAATGCTGAATTAAAAGAAAAGGTTATTACATTAACAGATACAGTTCAACATTATAAAGTAAAGGAAGAAGATCTTAATAAGACATTATTACGTGCAGAGAAGAATTCCCAGGAATCCTTATCAAATGCAGTTAAGAATGCTAAATCCATAGAGATGGAAGCAAATGCACGTGCCAATGAGATTATCAAGGATGCTAAAAAAGAAAAAGAAGCTCTTGAGATTGAAATCATTGAATTAAAAAGAAAATATGCTGATTATAAATCACAGTTTATGAAGCTGGCTGATCAGCATCTTTCCTGGCTTGAATCTCATGATTTTGATGAACATGCATCAGATGCATATAATGAGGATATTCCCGGTCATGATGATGAAAAAGATTCAGGAAGTTTCGATTTTGACCTTAATTTTGGTGGGGATAGCGGAAGTGATCCACAGATGAGAGAAAATAGTGGTCTTGGTTCCGGTTCAAGCAAACTTAGTATCAAGAGCACACAAAGCAATTCTTCCAATGTTTATGGTTCCACACTTGGTGGTGATGGAATAGATCCTTTCGGAGATTTTGATTTTTAATATTTAGAAAAATAATCAGGCCTTCCTGTTTCAGGAAGGCTTTAAAACATTTAAGGAACATAATATGAAAGCCAAGAAATACATTTTACCTATAATAATAATTCTTTTACTTGCTGTAATAGATCAGATTACTAAATATTTCGTTATAAAAAACATATCATACGAATCAAATGAAGAAATTCCCGTTATTGATGATCTTCTTGTTTTGACGCATATTCATAACAGTGGAGCTGCCTGGGGAAGCTTTACAGGCAAGATTCCTTTTCTTTTGATAATTACGGCAATTGTTACTGCAGCACTTATTTATGTATATCATAATATAGTGGATAAAAAAGGATTCATGCCGATTAAGATAGGTATTATTGCAATTCTTGGCGGGGCTTTAGGCAATCTTATTGACCGTATCAGATTTGGCTATGTTACTGATTTTATATATGTAAAAGTTATCAATTTTCCTGTTTTTAATTTTGCTGATATCTGTGTTACGGTAAGTATTTTTGTTTTACTGTTTCTGTTTATATTTAAGTATAAAAATGAAGATTTTGATGTGATTCTCGGTGAGAAAAATAAGAAAAAACAGGATGAATCTGAAGAATAATATGGAAGAATTAACCTTTGATATAACTGAAAATGACATAGGAATAAGGCTGGATAAGTTTCTTTCTGAAAAGTTAGATATGTCCAGATCCTATATTCAAAAGCTTACAGAGGATGATCTGATTTATATCCTTGAAGCCGGTGATAAAAAAAATGTAAAAGCATCATATAAGCTTAGGTCTGATAACCAGGTTATTGTTAATGTGCCGGAACCTGAAAAGCTGGATATTGTTGCTGAAGATATTCCTCTTGATATAGTTTACGAGGATGATGATCTTATTGTTGTAAATAAACCTCAGGGCATGGTTGTTCATCCTGCAGCCGGCAATTATTCAGGGACTCTTGTTAATGCATTGATGTATCACTGCGGCGATAATTTGTCATCAATAAATGGTGTTGAACGCCCCGGTATCGTACATAGAATTGATAAGGATACAAGTGGCCTTATTGTGGTATGTAAAAGTAATATTGCCCATCAGGGTCTGGCTGAACAGTTTGAAAAGCATAGTATTCATAGAATATACAGCTGTATTGTATATAATCATTTTGACATCCTAAAGATGGATAAATTAAATATTAAAGATGATATTATTCTTAGTGCATATTCAGCTGTAAGTGATAATATATCAGACCTGTCTTATAAAGATACAAATGAATATTATTCATTAAGAATAAATAAACCTATTGCCAGAGGTAAAGTAGACAGAAAAAGAATGGTAATAGATGCTGATGGCAGAAGAGCAGTGACGCATATATATTTAAAGGAAAATCTTAAGGATAATCTTTCTTATATAAAATGTAAGCTTGAAACCGGACGTACTCATCAGATAAGAGTTCATTTATCCAGTATTAATCATTCCTTACTTGGAGATCCGGTTTACGGACCGAAAAAGTGTCCATATAATCTGGAGGGACAGGCTTTACACGCAGGAACTCTTGGATTTGTTCATCCGGTAACTAAGGAATACATGGAATTCAAGAGTGATTTACCAGAATATTTTGAGAAAATGCTTAAAAGACTGAGGTTAAAAGATTAATAAAATGAAACAGAATATCATTATAATACTTGCATCCGGATCCCCCAGAAGAAAAGAGCTTTTAGAACAAGCCGGGCTGGAATTCCAGATATTAACCAGTGAAATCGAAGAAAAAACTGAATTTACAAGGCCTCAGGATGTTGTAATTGATCTGTCTACACAAAAATGTAATGCAGTATCAGATATATTTATTCGTAAAACCCTAGAGACGGATTCTGTGGATATGTTGAACATGCTTCTGGTTGAAAGTGGTGGAATCCTTGTAGTTGGTGCTGATACAGTGGTTTCATTGGATGATAATATCCTTGGAAAACCTGTAAATGCAGCCGATGCAAAGGCTTGTCTTATGAAGCTTTCGGGAAGAACCCACGAAGTATATACAGGGGTCAGCTGTAAATATCTGACCTATAGTTCATATGCAAAAAGTCTTGTAGAGGCGGATTTCTTTAGTTTTTACTTAAAAACTTTGGTAAAAATGTACCCATTTGATGAGTATAATGCGCTTGATTATATAGCAACCGGAGAACCAATGGATAAAGCTGGTTCTTACGGAATACAGGGAATTGGTTCAAGACTGGTTGAGAAAATTGATGGGGATTATAATAATGTTGTAGGATTTCCACTTGGGGAATTTGTAAAGGAACTTGTTGAGAGGGATTATTTAGAGTTTGGGTAAAGCCGTGCTGAACAAGCCATGCAATCGCTGAACTTGCCGACTAACGTCGTCAATCGTCAGCAAGCTGACTAACGTTCAGCGATAACGGGCTGTCGCCCGTATTAATCCGCAAAAGTAGATACTTCTTAGCATGCAAGCATGCACGAAGCACTACTTTCGCGTCTTAACATGGCTTTATTTTCGCAAAACTATGGTTTCACGAATAAATATGTGTTATAATGTAGGTGCTGTTCTGCTTCTCTTTTGGCTATTTTATTAGGTTTTTAGGCGTTTTTGGAGGTTTTGACATGTCTGAATCTTATGCAAAACAATTGAATAAAAAACAAATTCTTGAACTTAGATCAATTCTTTCTGACTTGCCGCCATATGTTAAAGACTTTATGCGTTCCATAGAAACTACAACACAGCCAAGAACAAGAATTGGTTATGCACATGATATAAAATATTTTCTGGAATTTTTACAAAGTGAAAATCCTTTCTTAAAGAAAAAGGAATTATTTGAGATTACCTGTGAGGATCTGAATAAACTTTCTGCGAAGGATTTTGAAGAGTATCTTGACTATCTCTCCTACTACGTTAGGAATGGTCGTGAATATACTAACGATAATGCTTCAAAAAAACGTAAGCTTGTAGGTATCAGAAAGTTTTTTTCTTACCTGTATATCAATGATATGATAAGTCAGAATGTTACGGAAAAGGTTAAAACTCCCAAAATCCACGAGAAAACCATTACCCGTATGGAAGCCAATGAAACAGCTGATTTCCTGGATACTGTAGAGTTTGGTAATAATCTTACTAAACGCCAGTTAAAGTTCCATGAACGTGATAAAGTACGTGATCTGGCTCTGCTTACACTTATGCTAAGTACAGGACTTCGTGTTTCTGAAACAGTTGGTCTCAATATTGATGATGTAGATTTTGATAATTCCCGTGTAAAAGTTACCCGAAAAGGTGGAAATGAGGCTTTTGTTTATTTTTCTGATGAAGCAACTACTTATTTACAGGATTATATGAAGGAACGTAAGAAAATAGTTCCTGTAGATGGACATGAGGATGCACTCTTCCTCTCTTCCCAGAGAAAGCGTATATCTGTGAGAACCGTTGAGAATATGGTTAAGAAATATGCCCAGGTTGCAACTCCACTTAAGAAAATAACACCTCATAAGCTTAGAAGTACTTACGGTACAGCTTTATATCAGCAAACCTCTGACATCTATCTTGTAGCTGAGGTATTAGGTCATAAGGATGTTAATACCACCAGAAAACACTATGCTGATATGGATGAATATAGAAAACGTAAAAACAGAAATGCTGTTACTTTACGTGAATCTAAAAATAATGAGTGACGCATAATATAAAGGCAGTTTAGCACCAACTAAACTGCCTTTTTTATATAATTTTAGTTATTTATATTAGCTATTTATCGTTATTACATCAGCTTTTTAAACATTTCTCTAAACTCATCTAAGCTTGCAGGCTTTGGATTACCCGGAGCACATGCATCGGCTGCTGCTGACTCGCATAAGAAATCAAGATCTTCTTCTTTCAGCTTATCAAGCTTTGTAGGAATTCCAACATCAACTGAGAGCTGACGAACAGCATCTATTGCAGCTTTACGATATGCTGCCTGATCCATTCCTGCAGTATCAATACCAAATGCTTCTGCTATATATTTAAACTTATCTCCTGTTGCTTCGGCATTGAATTCCATAACTATTGGAAGCATCATTGCACAAGCAACACCGTGAGGTGTATCATAAACTGCACCCAGAGTATGTGCCATGGAATGTGCTATTCCCAGACCTACATTTGAATATGCCATTGCAGTAACATATTGTGCTAAAGCCATGCCTTCTCTTCCCTCAGGATCATTATCCACAGCCTGTCTAAGATTTGCAGCTATAAGTTTAATAGCTTCAAGGTTGAGACAATCAGAAAGCTCCCAGGCTGCTGCTGTAGTATATCCCTCAATAGCATGTGTTAGAGCATCCATTCCTGTTGCTGCTGTAAGTCCCTTTGGCATTGTAGACATCATATCAGGATCTACAACTGCTACATCAGGAATATCATTAGGGTCCACGCATACAAATTTACGTTTCTTCTCAACATCTGTAATAACATAGTTTATAGTTGATTCTGCGCCGGTTCCGCCTGTTGTAGGAACTGCTATAGTAAATACAGTACGTTTCTTTGTAGGTGCCACTCCTTCAAGGGAACGAACATCTGCATATTCCGGATTATTAACAATGATTCCAATACCCTTTCCTGTATCCATTGATGAACCACCACCAATTGTGATCATGAAATCAGCACAGGAAGCTTTATATGCAGCAACACCATTCTGAACATTCTCAATAGTAGGATTAGGTTTGATATCTGAATACACTTCGTATTCAATACCATTTTTCTCCAGAAGATCTGTAACCTTAGCTGTAACCCCGAATTTAATAAGGTCCGGATCTGATGCAACAAAAGCCTTTTTAAATCCCTTTGATTTTACAATTCCCGGAATCTCATTTATGGCACCATGACCATGATAAGATACTCCGTTTAACACAAATCGATTTACACCCATTAAAACTACCTCCTCTGATTTATTTTTATAAATGTAACTATAATCATTGTAACAGAAAAAAAATCAGATGTAAGTATAAATTTTAATCTGTCATATCTGAAGATTTTCTTAATATGCAAATACCTGAATATTGTAGAATTATAAAAATAAATAAAAGGAAATGATATACTGAGTCGTAATTAAAGTCCCATCTGACTCTAAACTTAATGAATTTCATTCTCTGTACAACATTTGCAATTACTAAAAATATTGATGCTATCAGATAAAGGT
>JAILMQ010000104.1 GCA_024692605.1 Eubacterium sp. | reverse complement strand
TGTAAGGAGAGCAAATGTCTCAGATATTCAAAGTATATTAGGGTTATTGGTTCAGGTAGATATGGTACATCATAATGGAAGACCAGATCTCTTTAAAGGTCCAACGACTAAGTATAATGCAGACGAGTTGAAGCAGATAATTAGTGATGATTCAACTCCTGTATTTGTATATGTAGAAGATGAAAAGGTTCTTGGTCATATGTTTTGTATTTTTAAACAGGAAAAGGATGACTCCGTACTTACGGATATTAGAACACTTTACATCGACGATATATGTGTGGATGAGAGTGCCCGTGGTTTTGGAGTTGGCAAAAAACTATTTGAGTATATAAGGGAATATGCCGGGGATGAAGGCTTTTACAATATTACCCTTAACGTTTGGTGTTGCAATCCTAATGCAATGAAGTTCTATGAGGCTATGGGTATGGAACCTCAGAAAATTGGTATGGAAATGATTTTGTAGAGTGTGATGGAAAATCATATTTTGGAGGCAATATGGATACAAATAGCACATTAAACTATAGACTGTATTTGCAAAGACAGGAAGAATTTGTAAGGGCGGATTATCGTGCAGAATTCAGACAATACAATAAAATAAAGAATGGTGATGTTGAAGGAGTCAGGGAAAGATTTAAAATAGCCAGACTGAAGTTTCAGGATGGAAGAGGTAATCTTTCATATGATCCTGTTAGAAGTATGGTTTATCATCTGGTGACAGCTGTTGCAGTTATCAGCCGAATGTGTATTGATGCAGGTATGGAAATGGATACTGCCTATACACTGGGAGATATTTATATTAGAAGAGCTGATCAGGCAAAGGATGTGGAGGAAGTCCTGGATATCACAGCTGAAATGCAGATTGATTATGCCACCCGTATGAAGGAACTTAAGAAGGTGGACGCAGTATCTATTCATATAAGAAGAAGCATTGATTATATTTATGATAATCTGCAGAGACCACTTACAGTAAATGAATTAGCAGAAAGGGAAGGACTAAGTGCAGGTTATTATTCCAGGCTGTTCATGAAAGAAATGGGAGTAAATGTAAATCAGTTTATAAATAATGCAAAAATCAGAACTGCCGAGAATATGCTCAGATATTCCGATTATCCAATTCTTGATATTGCAATTTCTTTGGGATATTCTTCGCAAAGTGCTTTTTCATCTGTATTTAAAAAGATAACCGGAATGACACCAAAATCATACAGAGATAAGTTTTATAACAAAAATATAACATAGTGAAAACATAGTAAAATAAAGGTGTTTGAACATATTTTGTTCACAAACACAGGTACGATTTTTGTAAAAAAAATCAAATTATAATTAAAAATAATAACCCCTTTATGATAAATTGAGGTCAGATGAACAAATTAACTGAGACAGAGAGAAAAGGTTCCCTGTCCCTGATGAAAAAGGGGTGATATTATGAACAGAAGAAAATATGTGAATAATTATCAGGATGACATTTCAGCTTGTGAGGTTATTATATCTTTTGTGTTCTGTGGCGAAGAAATCGATTATATGAAACTCGAACAGCATCTGAGAAGTTATGGAAATGTGATTAAGGAATCTCTTAGAAAAAATGATGTGATGAAAAGAAGAGATAATGGGTTTTATATACTATTCCCGGAAATTCACAAGAACATCATGGATAAAGTAATCGGAAGAATAAAGGAAAGTCTTATCAATATTGATTGCATGGATGAAGTTGAAATCAGTATTGATTCCCATATGGTTTATTCTGAGAATGAATTGCCAACATGGATGAAAAGAGTCGTATAGACCTAAAACCTTTATTATTATGAAGACGGAGATTTGTTGTCTCCGTCTTTTTACTTTTTATATAGGGAGATTTATAAAATGAATAAAAAGATTTTAGTAACAAATGATGATGGAATTAATGCAGAGGGAATCATAAAACTGGCAGAAACTGCCAGCAGATTTGGCGAGGTATGGGTTATTGCTCCGGATGGACAAAGAAGTGCAGTATCCCATAGTCTTTCATGTAATCTGCCTGTTTCTATTAAGTCTTGTGATTTTCCTGTGGCAGGTGTGCATGCTTTTGCCTGCAGTGGAACACCGGCTGATGCAGTCAGAATAGGTATATTAAAAGTGACGGATGAAAAGCCTGATTATGTAATGGCCGGAATTAATAATGGGTACAATATTTCCCATGATATACAGTATTCTGCAACTGTAGGAGCAGCCTTAGAAGGCGCATTCTTCGGCATCCCTTCAATTGCTTTTTCACAAGGGGCTCTTGATAAAACAGAAGTTGTAGACGAATATCTTATGTCGGTTATGGAAGAATGCATGAATATGGATGCAGGGCAGAGTAATGTGTGGAATATTAATTTTCCAGCCTGCAGCTTAAAAGAATTTAAAGGTATTCTCAGGAATCGTAAGGTTTCCTTCGATCCATTTTATGATGATGATTATATAGAAGAAAAGAAACCGGATGGTTCTGTTTTATATAGTATAGTTCAACATAGAAATTGGAAGGGAAGTGAAGGGACAGATCTTGCTGCAATAATAGATAATTATATATCAATTGGTGTAGTAAGTAATGTAAGATAATGTTATAATAAAAAAGTATCTATCTTTAATAAATCATTGCATGATATATGACATGCGAGGTGGAATATGAAAACGAGAAAAAGGTTTTCCATAAGAACTAAGATGTATATTTTTGTTATCATCACTATCTTGGTTGTTGCATTTGGTACTGCGGTGATAGCTTTTACTACAAGTACAAATCAGATTGATCAGTATTATAAACAGAATACGTCTGATAATGCCCGTAATTTTGCTTCACGTGTTGATGGAGATTTTTTGAAACAACTTAGAAAAACTGCTGAGTCAAAAGAGTTTCAGGAACTTAGGAAAAAAGCAGAGGCAGAGGAAAATGAAGCGTTGATCGAAGATTATCTCATGGAGCACGGTTTATGGGATAAGTACTCTGAAACAAGAAGAGAACTTGTCAAATATCTTGATAACATGGAGGGAATCAAGTATTTGTACATTGTTGCCCATGGTAATAAAAATTCAAATCGTGATATGTATCTGATAGATGACCTGGATAATCCAATTTATGAAATGGGTTATTATGAAGATAGAGAATCTGATCTACTCGGTATTGATATAACTAATATGTCAGAACCAACAATCTCTAATGGGGATTGGGGCTGGCTTTGTTCAGATTTTAAACCGGTTTATGATTCAACTGGCGAGTGTGTATGTGTTGTAGGCTGTGATATCGGAATGGATGATGTTATGGCAGAAAGACAAAGATTGCTGATATATTTTCTTGTTGGTGCAACTATATTTACTGTAGTGGGTCTGACGGTTTCAGTACTTTTCATCAATAGAGTTGTGGTCAATCCGCTAAACAAGATGACTAATGAAATGAAGAAGTTCAGTCCTTCAGAAAGCCTGGATTATAAAGATTCACATGTTATTAACTTTAAAGTAGAAAGTAATGACGAGATCAGTGAAATATATAATGGAATCCACGATATGCAGATACATATTATAGATTATCTGAAGGAACTGCTAACACTTCAGCGAGATAAGGAACGAGCTGAATATGATATCAAAGCCAAAGAAAAACAGATCGGTCAGTTAAGTAAAGAGTCTTTCAAGGATGCCCTGACTGGTGTAGGTAATAAGGCTGCATATAATAAAAAATTAAATGAAATCAACCAGAATATGAAGGATGAAAAGATAGAATTTGCCATCTTAATGGTTGATATGAATAATCTGAAAAAGATAAATGATGAATACGGCCATAAGTTTGGAGACATTTATATAAAGGGCTGTTGCAATATGGTATGTGAAACCTTTAAGCATTCTCCAATATTCAGAATAGGTGGAGATGAGTTTGTTGTTATTCTTATGGGACGTGATTATGACAAAAGGGAAGAAAAACTTGAAAAGTTGAAAGAAGCTTTTATCGTTTCATATAAACAATCAGTTGCAGATCCATGGCGTAGATACTCTGCTGCTTTGGGAATGGCTGAAAATACAGCCGGCGATAACGCTGTTGAGGCTGTGTTTAAACGTGCTGATAAAGAAATGTATGAAGATAAGGCAAAGTTTAAAAAGGAATTTGGAATAGAAACCAGATAGAAAAATGTGTATAGTATACCACTTGACAAAGAAAGTCAGGTGGTATATTTTTATTATACAAGTTAGATGTAACTAACTATGATTAAACAAAGTATA
>JAILMQ010000102.1 GCA_024692605.1 Eubacterium sp. | reverse complement strand
CTTTATCTGTATTTATATTATCTGTATTTGCTTTGTCAGTGTTTGCTTTATCCAGATTTATATTATCTGAATTTGCTTTATCCGTGTTTTCATTTTCCGGCAGAGTGTTATCCGAATTATTATTCTCAACTATTTCCGATTCATATTTATCCAGATCAGCAATAAATATATCCACTGCCTCCTGCTGCTGCCCTTCCAGAGCATCAATCGGACGGAATGTTGGAATATTATCGCGTAAATCAATCTTTGAACTGCGTTCCTGAACCTTTTCTTTTACAGGCATTACCGTTCTCAGAGCAGTTATCATCGTACAGCCATAGCGTTCCCTGATCCATGCTGCAAGCTGGATCAGCTTTGACTCAACACTTACCGCTCCTTTGGCGACTTCCGCTATTGATTTAATCTTATTGATATCATAATTAGGTTCCAGCGCCAGCCCCACAACATAGCCTGTTCTGGTTCTGTTTCCCTTTCCAAATGGAACCTTTACCACAGAACCGATATGAACCTTTCCGTTCATTTCCTCCGGTATCTTATATCTGAACGGTCTGTCAACGCTCGATTCAGAAATATCTATTATTATATCCGCATATCTTTGAGACATCCTCTTCCTCCAGCACCTCTCTGATAAGATCACGCTCATCCATGTGGTGCTTTATACCATTTATCTCCTGATAATCCTCATGCCCCTTTCCGGCCAGAATGATAATGTCTCCCTCACGTGCATTCATGATTGCATAACGTATGGCTTCTTTACGATCTATGATATCGATATAATCTCCACCTGTCGGCCTCAGTCTTGATATGATATCATTCAGAATCTTCTGTGGATCTTCGGTTCTTGGATTATCGCTTGTGACTATACTGAAATCTGAATACTTTCCGGACACCTCACCCATTTCATATCGCCTGGAAACTGCACGGTCACCTCCACATCCAAAGAGAGTCACGATTCTCTCAGGATTATATTCGCGGATAGCCTTCAGCAAAGACTCCAGAGCCATGCCATTATGAGCATAATCTATCATGAGTGTAAACTTGTCCGAGATAGGTATCATCTCAACTCTACCACGAACTTTTATAGATTCAAGTATTCTTTGTATTTCATCAAAATGAACTCCCATGCAGTCTGCTACAACTATGGCTGCCAGGCTGTTATATATACTGAAATCTCCAGGAAGATCCACACGGATATCACCCTCAAGAGTTCCTTCCAGCTGATACTCTATACCAAGAAGACCATCCTCTTTGTAAAGCTTATGACCTACTGCGATATAATCGCTATACTCACTTTTACCAAAAGTAATAGGATTGGATGTGCTTCCTTCCATCATATACTCTGCTTCCGGATCATCCAGATTGTAGATTCCGGTTTCACACATGGAGAAAAGCTTCTTCTTACATTCCTTATATTCTTCATAATCAGCGTGCTCGTCCGGTCCGATATGGTCAGGTGACATATTTGTAAATATACCAAAGTCAAATGCAACTCCTGCCACTCTGTCAAGCTTAAGTCCCTGTGAAGACACCTCCATAACAACACAGTCAAGACCATTATTGACCATGTCTCTGAATTTCTTATGAAGAATTATTGATTCAGGTGTTGTATTATTAGATGCTATGCTGGTTTTTCCGTCATCCACCTCTATAGTACCGACTAAACCAGTTCTATGCCCAGCAAGCTCCAGCATCTCTCGTATCATATAGGAAGTAGTTGTCTTGCCCTTGGTTCCTGTAATGCCTATAACAGTCAGCTCATCGGAAGGATTTCCATAATACTCAGAACTGATAACACCCATGGCATATCTTGCATTTGGAACTGACAGAATCGTAACCCTGTTATCGTCCAGTTTCTCGAACTCACCATGCGCAGCCATATCTCTTTCAAGAATAGCAGCAAGCTCTTCTTCTGTTTTCTGGGTTACTATAGCGGCCGCTCCAGCCCTGATAACTTCTGGTATAAAATCAGCTCCGTCATACTTTGCACCTGGAATAGCAAAGTAAAGGTCATCCGGCCTTACCCTCCTTGAATCATTTGTGATGCTCTTAATATCTGAATCAAGTCCACCACAGATTATCTCAGCTTCTATATCCCTGACCAATCGCTTTAATAACATACTACTTTACCCTTCTCTCTTTCTATGATTTTGGCAGATATTCTTATAGCTTTTTTTCATATCTGCCGATATATACTTACTCAACAATGCTTTCTTAATTAAGATTCTTCGCTCCGCCCAGGATGGCAAAAAATGAACCAGTTATTTATGCCGATAGTTCCTGTTAGCGATTTTAATAATCTTGAAATACTATGTATATATATATTTCTGGATTATTTCATCTATAAATAATAAGAAGAAAAGCGAACATAAGTTCATATGTCCGCTTTGAATTATCACTTAGTAATTCATCTTGATCATAGCTGTTTTCAGCCGTATTCTAGCTGTTTCCCAGCTACAATCAATCTTTAACCAGTCTTTATCCCAGCTTTTATTCTAATACAAAATTACTCGTCATCTCCAACGATCTTAATCTTGCCCTGGTATAATTCATCTACTGCTATTGAAAGTGGCTTCTCACCTTCTACAGCATTTACCAAAGGCTCATCTCCGGCAATAATCTGTCTAGCACGCTTGGCAGTTGCGAGCACGATAGAATATCTACTCTGAACTACAGGCTGCTCACCTGGCTCAACATCTTCATTAACAACAGCCATTAAGTCACTATATGATGGATGTATCATACTAAATTCCTCCGATTCTTATTATTCATCTCACAACTTATCTTTATACAACAAATTTGTTGAAAAGTCAAACATGGCTTGCTTCCTATACTTAATTCTATTTGGTATAACTCCATCGGCTCTGTCTCAAATCATGGCATATTTTTCAGTTAACACGCAACATTATTATATATCCCTCTCCCTCTGAATCTACACTGTTCTCAAACTAAAGTACCCTTTAGTTCACTAACCGCTTCGTTTTGTATCCCTCTGAATCTACACTGTTCTCAAACGTAGCGACAATAACAGGAAAAGCTAAGGGGTTTTTGTATCCCTCTGAATCTACACTGTTCTCAAACGATGTACTGCCAGTAATCATACTGCACCAGTTTTG
>JAILMQ010000099.1 GCA_024692605.1 Eubacterium sp. | reverse complement strand
CAAAGGCCGCCAATATAAATTCAAAACCAAGTACTACAAAAAGAAGTCTTGCAGCCTGATTATTATTATTTAATACATAATAATACTGCAGATACATAAGATAGATATAAATAAGATCAATAATCCAGATTATGGTACTCTGCTTGAAATTATCTTTAAAAGCCTTGAAATAATCTTCCTTAACAGAAGCTTTTTCCTTATTATTTACCATCTTATTGGTGACAGTATAAAGAGCGGTAAAGGCCGCACCAATAGTCACAATAGGTATGCAGGTAATAAAAAAATAAATATTAAGGAAAAACAGATCTCCCAGTTTATCAATAGATATGAAAAATCTCTGCGATCTGGTGGGTTTCTCAATCTTCTCCTCCTCACCATAATTCACTTCTTTTTTCTTTTCTACTGAATCAAGTTCTTCTGCCATTCTATCTTCCGTACTCATCCTAAACGCCGCTAAACTCACAATTATTATTTTAACTCCCATAGAATCAACAAAATTTAAAAGAAGTCCACTTGTGCTGATAACCAGCGATATTATAGATATAACCCATGCAGGAATAATCTTTGAACTATCTTTTGCCCCAATCAAAGCAAAAATACCCATGACTAAGGGCATTATACTGATAATCAACATAATAATTCCCGCAACTAAAGTTATACCCATATCATTTGCATCTCCGTAGCTTGGATTATTAGCAATAACAAATGAAGCAATAGTTAAAACTAATCCTAACACAGTGCCCAGGCCTCCGGAAATTGTACTTATAATGCCTACTACTTTAAGAATAAATTTACTTGTGTTTAAACTCACGTCCAATCTCCTATAAAAAAGGAGTCAGATACAAGACCTAACTCCTTATAAACGCATTGATTAATTTATTTATTAACCCTTAACAGCTCCTACAGTCATACCGGCAACGATGTTCTTTGCCATGAAGATATAAACAACGATAACAGGCAGGATTGCAAGTGCAATGAACATATAAACCTGACCCATATCAAACTTCAGGAAGTCAGCTGAACGAAGTAACGCAATAAGAATAGGAAGCGTCTTCTTGTTATCTGACTTAAGAACCAGTGAAGGTGTGAAGTAGTTATTCCAGCTGGTTACAAACGAGAAAATAGCCTGTACAGCAATAGCCGGCTTCATAAGTGGAAGTGCTATTGTGTTAAAGATTCTAAATTCTCCCGCACCATCTATACGAGCTGATTCCATAAGGTCCAACGGAATGTTTGCATCCATGTACTGCTTCATATAGAAGAATACAGCCGGAGCAGCGATTGCCGGAATAATAAGTGGAATAAATGAATCCATAAGGTTAATCTTTCTCAGCATGTTGATAAATCCGAGAGCAGTAACCTGTGTAGGGATCATCATAATAGCAAGTATAAATGTAAACATAATCTTCTTAAGCTTGAAATCATATGCATGAATAGCAAATGCTGTCATTGTTGAGAAGTATGTACTAAGTCCTGCTGTACAAAGAGCAATAAACAAACTATTTAAAAGTCCTCTGAAAATTGGAAGGTTACTATTATGGAACAAACTGTAAAGGTTCTTTCCCAGGAATGTTCCAGGAATCAATGTAAAACCTCTCTTAAGAGCTGCATTAGATCTTGTAGCATTGATAAAAAGTACATAGAACCAGAACAGACACATAATTGTAACAATAATAAGGACTACATATGCAAGTATTCGTCTGGCATGAACACTCATACCATTATTTTTTTTATCTTCCATCGTACGCCCTCCTTACTTATCTGCCTTTTGGTTAAACTTGAATACGATAAGACTCAAGATACCAGTGATTATAAACAACATAACTGAAAGGGCACCACCCATACCATAGTTCTTACTATACAGATGCTTATTAAGATACATAATAAGTGTCATTGTAGTTCTTGTAGGTGAACCTTCACCATTTGTAAGAATCTGAGGTACATCGAACATCTGAAGACCACCGATAAGTGATGTAATCATAACATAAATAAGGATAGGTCTTAAGATTGGAAGTGTAATTCTAAAGAAAATCTGTGTTGATGTAGCACCATCAACTTCTGCCGCTTCATATAATGAAGTATCTATACCAAGCATTCCGGCAAGGAGAAGGATTGTTGTATTACCGAACCACATAAGGAAGTTCATGAATGCAACTAACCATCTTGCACTACCTGTATGAGATAAGAACTTATAAGGCTCTTTAAGTATATGCAAATTCATGAGAATGGAATTGATAGGTCCACCGTCTGAGAATAATGCGAAGAACAGCATAGCAAATGCTGAAGCCATGATAAGGTTTGGCAGATAAATTACTGACTGGAAGAAAGGTCTTCCCTTAAGTCTAAGTGAAGGATCTGAGAACCATGCAGCCAGTAAAAGAGATACAACGATCTGAGGGATAAATCCCATGATCCACATGATCATTGTATTTCCAAAATATTTAATAAGATCACCGTTAGTAAACAGTGTCTTATAATTT
The DNA here is from genome assembly GCA_024692605.1 of Eubacterium sp. Taxonomy (GTDB): domain Bacteria; phylum Bacillota; class Clostridia; order Lachnospirales; family Lachnospiraceae; genus Eubacterium_Q. The sequence goes on along the minus strand of JAILMQ010000099.1, from coordinate 13,738 downwards.
TCTAATCCGATAAGTGTTGGTCCAACTTCTGTAAGACCGTTTTTAAAATAATGTTCAAAGAAACTGTTGTAAATTGTATTCACCAGCGGTACAAGCTGGAATGCGATAAATACTACAACAAAAGGAATTAGGAAGAAATACCCCCAACGGTTATAGCGTACAACATTTCCTTTTTTATTTTTGCTCATTCTGCTACCTCCGCTATACCATATATTTGATAGTGTATTAAAGTTAATTAAAGCGTACCTTTAATCGGAACGGGCCCGATAAAGGCACGCATTAATTTTTAATTCAGGTCATAAGACCTTTAACTTAAGCAATAGCTTAGAATGATAATTAGTGAGTAAGTTCTGGATACTTCTCGCCTACTGATGTGTAGAATGCTTCAAGAGCTTCTTCATATGTAGCAGTATTTCCTTCGAAATAATCCTTCATAGCTGCCTGGAATGACTCTGTACATCCCTGGTCATACTCACAGATGTTAGACTTGTCAATCTTGTCAGCTCCCTCACAGAACATTGAAAGTGCGTTCTGTCCGCCAAGTACGTCATCACCATAAGATGAATCAGCTGCCATAGCTTCCATAGCTGGCTTGTTGTTAACGAAGTCGTTATCCTGCTTAACGATACCTGTCATGATATCTGTATCTGTTGTAAGCTTTCTGATGATATCAGCAACGAGTGCTGGGTTATCTGTTCCGTTAGCTGCACAGATCCATGTACCACCCCATGAGAATCCCTGAGGTCCTGTTGTAGCTCCCCAACCACCTGCATGAGCGATTGAAGACTCATCATCAGCTGCCATACAGAAGTCGATAAGCCAAGCTGGTCCAAAGTAGCAGAATACTTTACCATCTGGATAGAAACCTGCTGACCAGTCATCTGACCAAAGATCAGCTGTACCTGTATATCCAGCATCTACCTGCTCTTTTGACATATCAACCCACTTCTTGATGCTATCGTCTACGACGATCTTGTTATCAACTACCCATGGGCTAGAAACGTTGTCTGAGAATACACGGAATGTATCGTTAGCTGTAGCTGTGATCTTATATCCAGCGTCCTTAAGTGTCTTAGCTGTAGCATTGAATGTATCCCAATCCTTAACTGCTTCCTGAACTGTTGCAGGATCGTCAGAACCAAGAACTTCCTTAGCTGCTTCTCTGTTGTAGATAAGAACACCAGGACATCCCTGCCATGAAACACCCTTAAGGTTTCCATCAGCGTCTGTTACGATATCCTTTGTGTACTGATACTGATCAGCGAGTTCGCTCTCATCAATACCAAGGTCTGAAACTGGCATAGCAAGTGGAGTATTTACATACTTAAGTGCATAGTCAGCCTCAACGAGGAAAAGGTCAACCTTATCATCATCTGCTGCATCAGCGTTTGCAGGAAGAACTGCATCAAGGTTGTTCTGATAAGCGTTGTCATCTGAAGGAGTTACAGTGAACTTAACTTCGATGTCACCAATCTTACCACCAGCTGTTGCATCTTCAGGATCGTTAGCTTCGAATCCTGGATAGTGATCTCTAAGACGTCTAGCGAACTCATCATTCCAGCACTGAATGTTGAGAACCTTACCATCAGCTGAGAGATCAGCCTCTGTAACTTCAACAGCCTCATCTGCAGAAGCGTCATCTGACTCTGCTTCTGTCTCTTCTTCTTCTACCTCTGCCTCTGTAGCAGCCTCTGTAGTAGCCTCTGTTTCCTCTTTTGCACTGTCACCACAAGCTACGAGTGAAAGACCCATTGCAAGTGCAAGTGAAAGTGCCATTGCCTTCTTGAACTTTTTCACAAAAAAACCCTCCTTTTTTGTATTTGTGTTTGTCCTGATACCTCTTACAACGCCTACCTAACGTCCTTATAATCAAATGTCCGAAACATTTAACGCCAATTATGATAAATAATTGTCATATTTGGTATCTCTTTGGCATACTCTTTTGAACTGAATAGTTCCAAAAGTTATCGTTTCGTCGAAGTCTCTTCGACACGACTGAATGTATTATAGGTCATATTTAACAATAATGCAAGTATTATTTTTATATTTTTTGAGTAATTTTGTACACATTAACCAAGTTTGCATAAATCAACCCATGTGTGATAAACTTTAGATGAATAAAATGTGACGAAAGAGTGAATGAAAATGCGACAAATGACAGAAGAATTTGAAGAAAAACCCATCGAAAAAGATGAAGATAATAAGCTGGACCTTTTAAGCATGTCCCGTAAAGAACGGCGAAAGTATACGAAGCAGCGTCTCCAGGAAACCATCAGTGATATGAGCCCCGGTGAAAGGCGAAGTTACCTTCTTTATTATTATAAGGAAAGAATCATCATTTCCATCATTGCTATTATCGCTATTGCCATACTGGGGGTAAGCTATTATAAGCATTCCCGACCCATTTCCCTATCCTATGTGGTAATAAACTGTGGGGACCAGCTCAGATTTAATGCAGATGCAATGGATCAATACGCCAAGGACATTGGCAAATTCGACGGATACCAGTTAAAAGGTGATACAAATGTTGAGGCCGTACAGTCCGAATACTCCAAGGATTATGAGCAAAATGCCAAAAGCCAGAAGTATATCAGTTTCACAACCTTAGCCACCGCCGACTATTATGACGTAATCTTCACCAATATGGAGGGCGGAATCTACTGTGGCATGATGGATATCTTCTATCCTCTGGATAAATATCTGGATGAGGAAACCTATAATATGGTAAAAGACGATATCGTAGTAATTAATAATATGGATGGAAAACCCGCTCAGTATATGATTGATGTATCAGATAATGAATTTGTGAAATCGCTGAATCTGGGATATTCAGATATGTATATCGGATTTGCAGGAGATCAGAAGGATAATCATGAGAGGGTAAAGGAGTTTTTGGATTATATATATAAATAGATGAGACACTTTCCTCCTGTACCATGATTACTTCGTAATCATGCATGCCTTGCGTAGCAAGTCATGATTCTGCTTCGCAGAATGTATCCTCGCTCCGCTCGGAGCAACGATTTGCCATGCAAATCGTTACCTACTTTTCGTTGGAATCGCATATGCGATTCCTTCTCTCTTGCTCAGGTATACGACAACTCGGAAAGTTCGCACTTCGTGCTCTACTGTCTCCTTCGGAGACGCTTTCCTCGTTTTCGTTGGAATCGCATATGCGATTCCACGAAAAATAAAAAAAGAAGGCATATGCAAGTAAACTTGCATGCCTTCTTTTTTTATTTTTCTTCCCTCGCGCATGCTATTCTGATACGTCAAAGTTCATAACCTGTCTCTTTCTTGCGAGTTCGTCATTTTCAAGGTATTCATCATATGTACACTGTTTATCTATGAGTCCAGCTTCTGTGAATTCCATGATTCGGTTTGCTGTTGTCTGGATAAACTGATGATCCTGACAGGAGAACAGCACAACTCCAGGGAATTTTATAAGTCCATTGTTAAGGGAAGTGATGGCTTCCATATCCAGGTGGTTGGTAGGCTCATCGAGTATGAGTACATTTGTCCCCATTATCATGAGCTTTGAAAGCAGACATCTAACCTTTTCACCTCCGGAAAGCACCTTGACCTTCTTCAGTCCGTCCTCTCCTCTGAAAAGCATTCTTCCAAGGAAGCCTCGTACGTATGTGGCATCCTTTTCTTCTGAGAACTGGGTAAGCCAGTCAACAATAACCAGATCGTTATCGAATTCCTTTGTATTATCCTTAGGGAAATATCCCTGTGAAGTTGTTACTCCCCACTTGTATTCACCCTCATCCGGTTCTTCTTCACCGGCAAGTATCTTGAACAGCATGGTTGTGGACTGTGTCTTAGGTCCGACAAACGCAATCTTATCTTCTCTTCCTACTGTAAAGGAAACATCATCCAAAAGCTTAACTCCATCAACAGTTTTGGAAATGTGTGAAACCGTAAGAACCTCATTTCCGATCTCGCGATTTGGTCTGAAATCAATAAATGGATATTTACGGCTTGATGGCTTGATCTCTTCAAGCTCAATCTTTTCAAGAGCCTTCTTACGGGAAGTTGCCTGCTTTGATTTTGAAGCATTTGCAGAGAAACGGGCAATAAATTCTTTAAGTTCCTTAATCTGCTCTTCCTTCTTCTTGTTAGCTTCCTTCATCTGGCGGATCATAAGCTGACTGGATTCATACCAGAAATCGTAGTTACCTGCATATATCTGAATCTTTCCGTAATCAAGGTCTGCAGTATGTGTACAAACCTTATTAAGGAAGTATCTGTCGTGGCTGACAACGATTACTGTATTCTCAAAGTTGATAAGAAACTCCTCAAGCCATCCGATAGCATCCAGATCCAGGTGGTTAGTAGGCTCATCAAGCAGAAGAATATCAGGATTACCAAAAAGCGCCTTGGCAAGAAGCACCTTCACCTTCTTATTACCATCAAGGTCCTTCATAAGTGCATAGTGATCTTCCGGCTCTATTCCCAGACCATTCAAAAGAGTAGCTGCATCAACTTCAGCATTCCAGCCATCCATCTCTGCAAATTCTGATTCCAGCTCAGAAGCCCTTACACCATCTTCATCAGAGAAATCCTCTTTTGCGTAGATAGCATCCTTTTCCTTCATTATTTCATACAGTCTTTGGTTTCCCATGATAACTGTATCCATTACAGTATATTCATCGTATTTGAAGTGGTCCTGCTCCAGGACTGACAGTCTCTCGCCCGGGTCCATGGTAACATCACCAGTTGTTGACTCCAGTTCTCCGGATAAAATCTTAAGAAATGTAGACTTACCGGCACCATTTGCTCCAATGAGTCCATAGCAGTTTCCCGGGGAAAATACTATATTAACATCTTCGAAAAGTGCTTTCTTTCCAAATCTCAGTGAAATGTTATTTGCGCTTATCATAATTACTCTCCTCTAAATATCAACCCATTGGGGTCAGACCCCTTTGGGTTATTTCTTTAAGCAACCCAAAGGGGTCTGACCCCAATGGGTTGATATTCTATGAATCAAGTTCATCGATGAGTTTTTCAATGAGCCTCTTCTTACTGAAAATGTCATATCCCAGAAGAAAGATGAAAATCAGCTTATTTAAATATTCATCCTCATCCTTCGGAAGCTTCTTTTCCGTAATCTGGGCAGCCTTGGCTACACTGTTTTCAATATTAAAATACTGGGGTTTCTCCATCTCGAAGGTCTTTTCATATAATTCATAAAGCTTTTCACCGGACATATCTTCGTCCAGCAGGGGTTTCATAAGCTTCTTTACATCTCCGATGGAGATTACATTTTTCATATAATAAATGTAAATAAGCAGGATCAGGTGATCCCTGTTGTATTTTTTCTTTTCAGGAGGCGGAAGAAGTTTATTCTTCGTGTAATTGTTTATCATGGCCTTGGTCAGGATCATCTCCTCACCTTCCCGAAGGTTTTGCTTAAGATGTTCATTCATGAAGTTAGTCAGCTGTTCCATATATAAATCCATATCCGGTATATCCTCCGGAACGATAAAGTCCAGCTTCATTTTTTCACGCATAAACTTTTTAAATTCAACGAATTCCTTATCCATCACAGCCTCCTATTGTACCATGATTACTCCGTAATCATGCAAGCCTTGCTCCGCAAATCGTCACCTATCATACTACATAGTTTTTACAATATCAACTCTAAGAGCTCTGTTTCGCTCCACCTTGCCACACTTCAAGGTAACCTCACCTGTTCTGACCATATCTCCTTCTTTTGGAAGGCGGTCCAGGAGTTCTATCATAAGCCCTCCTATGGAATCATAGTTTTCAGATTCCAGGCAGGTTCCGATGGCATCATTCAGATCATCCAGCTTAACGCCACCCTCAACATCATAATGTCCGGGACTTATTTCCTTAATTAACTCATTTTCACTTTCATCATACTCATCACGGATATCACCCACGATTTCCTCTATCAGATCCTCCATGGTGATAACTCCGGCTGTTACTCCGTATTCATCAAGAACGATACACATTGTAACCGATGAGGTTTTCATGTCCGCAAATATCTGAGCTGTTCTCTGGTACTCATAAACAAAAACCGGCTTACGCATCAGCTCCCTGATGGAAAGCTCGCCGCTCTTCATCCTGTCCTGTTCAATAATCAGATCCTTCACGTGAAGAATTCCAATGATTCTGTCCTTAGACTCTTCATATATAGGAATTCTTGAGTAATGCTCTTCTTCAATAAGATTTATAAGCTGTTCGTAGGAAGAATTAACATCCATACAAACCATATCCGCTCTTGGAATCATTATGTCCTTGGATATGGCATCGCCAAAGTCCACCACATTATTTATCATCTTCTTTTCAGAAGTCTCGATAACTCCCTCTTCACTGCTGACATCCACTATCTTAAGGAGTTCGCTTTCTGTCATCTGATCGGGATTCTTGTCCGGATCTATACGAAGAATAAAAAATATTCCTCTGCATATCTTATTTAACAGCCAGATAACCGGCGTAAGGAGAACCATTAAAACATAGATTGGTTTTGAAAAGAAAAGGGACAAGCTGAGATTATTCAATGACGCAATGGTCTTCGGGGTAATTTCACCAAAAACAAGTACAAATAATGTAAGCAAACCCGTAGCCACTCCTACGAATTTGCTTCCAAATACATTTGAGCAAAGTACAGTTGTTAATGCCGATGCTGAAATGTTTACTATATTATTACCAATAAGAATAGTAGAGAGAAGCTTCGATGAGTTCTCTCTCATTTTAAGTATACGTGCAGCAGACCTGCCTTTTCTTCCACCTTCATCAACTATTGTCTTCAGTTTATTCAGGCTTACAGTTGTAAGGGCAGTTTCTGCCGACGAAAAGAATCCTGATAAAATAAGCAGGATCACCAGAATTATTAATTCAATTATGGCACTAGTGTCCACGAAAATATTCACTCCTTATCTATCCCAAGTTTTTCGAAAATAACATCACAGCTGCCATTTCCATTACTAAGGAATCTGTTTACACGGCTAATGGTTGCCGTTGATGCACCTGTCTTTGCAGCAATTTCGATGTAAGTCTTGTTCTGATAAAGAAGCTTTGCAACTTCTAAACGTTCAGCTATAGACAGAATCTCATTAGTTGTACATATATCTTCAAAAAAATCATAACACTCTTCCTTACTCTCCAGTGAAAGGATTGCCTGGAAAAGATCTTCAACTGATTCCGTTTTTATGGTCTTTGTCATTTTACTCCCCCTGTAATTATGACTTAGGCTCTTTGCGTACCCAGACAGCTACCGCACCTCTGTTCACATAGAAGTTACCGCATCCGTCATCATCTATCTTAATGTTGTATTTTGCATTTCCCATAATATCTGAGAAATGTGCTCCGGCAAACTGCCTGCCGATATACATTCTCTTGGTTCCACCCTTGCCATCTGAAATAACCACAGCAAGTCCGGAATCCTTGTGATCAGCATCTCCTTCTCTTGTCCATCCGATGCAATCCGGATCATCAAAATAATCATGCTGAGTTCCGTAGGCCTTAGCCTTACGAAGCTTCATAAGCTTATCCAGAAGCTGTTTCTTAGACTTAACCTTAGAATGTGGAATACCTTTGTAATCCCCATAGAATACACATGGATATCCGCCTTCTCTAAGGAGAATAAGTGCATAAGCCATTGGCTTGAACCAGTCTTCAACAAAGGATTCAAGTGCCTGTCCCGGCTGGGTATCATGATTATCAACAAATGTAACAGCCTTAACAGGATTAGTTCCCACAAGAGTTCCATCAAATATTGTTCTGAGGTCATATGCACCACCGGCCTTAGAACAGTGATACAGATTATAATGTAATGGAACATCAAAAAGAGAAGCCTCTGACTTTATGCCCGCCAGATACTGACGGAGTACATTTATATCTCCACTCCAGTATTCACCAACTGTAAACAGCTCTTTACCTGTCTGCTCTCTTATACTGTAAAGAAAATCTCTGTAGAAGGATGCAGGAATATGCTTAACCGCATCAAGTCTGAATCCATCCACGCCTGTAGTTTCAATATACCAGACTGCCCATTTAACCAGCTCTTCATAGACTTCTCTGTTGTCAAAATCTATGTCAGCTCCCATAAGGTAGTCATAGTTTTCATTTTCTAAATCAACTTCGTTATTCCATTCCTTGCCTGAGAACTTATAGATGGCACTTACCAGCCGATCCTGATCCCAGTCTATTCCATCGAAATGTGTCCAGTTCCACTTAAAATCAGAATATTTACCTTTTCTTCCCGGGAAATTAAACTTGGTCCATGCACCTATGGTCTTTCCTTCACCAACCATCTGATATCTGTTGGCAGAATTAAACTCCTGTGCAGAAACCTCTTCCATCTCATCTGCGCCCATCTTATGATTAAGCACAACGTCAGCATATACATTTATCCCTGCAGCCTGTGCTGCTTTGATTGCTTCCAAATATTCTTTCTTAGTGCCGTACTTTGTTCTTACAGTACCCTTCTGATTAAACTCACCCAGATCATAAAGGTCATACACGCCATAGCCTACGTCCTTAACCCCTTCAGCACCTTTGTAAGCAGGTGGAAGCCACAGGGAAGTTACGCCACTCTTAGCAAGTTTCTCAGCATCCTTCTTAAGAGAAACCCAGAGAGCAGGCTCGCTCTTCATGTACCACTCAAAGTATTGCATCATAAGTCCGTTATCTGTCATACATTCCTCCTGGTATATCTATAATGTACAGTTTAACGTTATAAGTATAACAAAATGGGGTTTCTTCTTCAACAAATATTTAGTTCGCATTTTAATCGTAATAATGTTATACTGTTGGTGTTGTAAATAAATTATGAGGTGAAACCCATGGTTAATATCGGATATGATCAGGCTATCATCGATATAATAAATAAATACGGTGCTGATATAATCGGCGATGAAAAGTTCGAGCAGGAAAAGAACTTCATCCAACACGGTATTACCAGCACATATACTCACTCTTTATGTGTCACATACATCAGCGTATGGATGGCACTCCGCAGCAAAAAAAATGTGGATATGAGGAGTATCGTTCGTGGTGCTCTGCTCCATGACTATTTTTTGTATGACTGGCATGAGAAGAACGAGTATCATAATCTTCACGGTTTTACCCACGCAAAAAAATCATTAAAAAATGCTCAGAATGATTTTGAACTCAATAGAAAAGAATCTGAGATTATTTTCTGTCATATGTTCCCACTGAACATCACACATGTCCCTCTTTCAAGAGAGGCTCGTATTGTTTGTATTGCAGACAAGCTTTGCGCAACAGGCGAAACGCTTTCTATTCTTAGATACAACACAGCATTTGCAAATTAGATCTTTTATTTCCAATAAACGGAGGTGTTTTCATGCCGGAAATGACAGCAGGCTCAGCCACCAGAGAAATCAACAAATTGGCGAAGCTTTGTGAAGAAAGCAACCATATACAACCTGAAATGTATGACACTTATCATGTAAAGAAGGGTCTGAGAGAACCCAGCGGAAAGGGTGTCCTTACCGGACTTACCGAAATATCAACTGTAGTAGGTTCCAAGACCATCGATGGTGTCTTCACTCCTGTAGAGGGTGAACTCAGATACAGAGGTATAAATATAAAAGACCTTGTTAACGGTTTTACCAACGGACATCGTTTTGGATATGAGGAAACTGTTTATCTTCTCCTCTTCGGAAGACTCCCTTCCCAGAGTGAGCTGGAGCAGTTTACCAAGCTTATCAGTTACAGTCGTAAGCTGCCAACAGATTTTACCGAAGATGTAATTCTGAAGAATCCAAATAAAGATGTAATGAATGCCATGGCTCAGTCCATCCTTGCGTTAAATGCATATGACAAACGTTCGGATGATCTGGATATACCAAATGTCCTGAGACAGTGCATAAGCCTTATTGCTACTCTTCCAATGATCGGAGCATATTCATATCTTGCTTACAGACATTATATGATGCGCCGCGGACTTTATATTCATAATCCGAAGCCGGAGCTTTCCACAGCGGAAAACCTCCTGAGACTTCTGAGACAGGATAAAAAGTTTGACCCATTGGAGGCACAGCTTCTGGATATAGCACTTGTACTTCATGCAGAGCATGGTGGTGGTAACAACTCAACCTTCACAACTCACGTTGTTACTTCCTCAGGAACAGATACATATTCCTCTGTTGCCGCTTCACTCTGTTCCCTTAAGGGACCTAAGCACGGAGGTGCAAACATACAGGTTATCAAGATGTTTGATGAGATTAAAACCAATGTCTCCGACTGGTATGACGATGATGAGATCGCAGCTTACCTGAAAAAAATACTGGATAAGAAAGCATTTGACAAAACAGGTCTTATCTACGGTATGGGACACGCAGTTTATTCACTGTCAGACCCAAGAGCCGAGATACTTAAGAAATATACCCTTCAGCTTGCAGAATACAAGGGAAGGGACGACGAAGCCCACCTATACAAAGCCGTGGGAAGACTTGCTCCACAGGTTATTGCAGAGCATAGAAAGATTTACAAGGGTGTATGTACCAACATTGATTTCTACAGTGGTTTTGCTTACGACATGCTGAATATCCCGCGGGAATTCATCACTCCACTGTTTGCCATCGGCCGTATCTCCGGCTGGTCAGCACACCGTATCGAAGAACTTCTGTGTGCAGGCAAGATCATCAGACCTGCCTACATGTCAGTTTCCGAAAATGCCAAATACGTTCCAATCAACGAACGCTAACCAAAAATAACCCAAAGGGGTCAGACCCCTTTGGGTTATTTTGGATTTATACGTATCCGTATACACCACGCACGGATATTTCACCACTTATGATTTTTCTGATGTTTATGTTTTCCCCGGTGCTGCCGGGCTCTTCTACCAGCAAAGCCCCGGTTTCATCTATACCCCGGCATATAAATCCTGATTTAGCCGGCGTTTCTTTATCGACCAGAAAGATTTCCTTATTCATGTGAACTAAAAGGGAGTTGTACTCCTCCCTTATAAATTCCAGTGATTCCCGATTCTCATATTCAGTAACCAGACGGGACATATTCTTTATCACATCACCTGCTGTTTTTTCCAGACCCCAGGTTCTCCCGGTTTCCAGATACATCGACGTTGCCCTGTCTTCCAGCTCCTGCGGAAACGTTTCTGTATTTACATTAATCCCTATTCCGCATAGAGAATATCCGGGCGAGACCAGCTCTGTCAGAATACCGCAGATTTTTTTGCCATTAATCACTATATCGTTGGGCCACTTGATTTTTATACTATCTGAAATATCCGGCACGCCTTCCCCGTTCTGAATTATGTCAACCACATTACTCTTTACCGCCCTTGCCACCGCTATGGAGGCGAGTATTGTAATTCCCGGCATTCTGTCCGGTTCCACACAGGGTCTGACCACATAAGTCATGGCTATATTCCTGCCGGCAGGAGTATCCCAGGTTCTTCCCAGCCTTCCCCTTCCTGCAGTCTGATTATCGGAAATGTATAACGCCGGCAGTCTGCTTCCCAACAAAGCCAAGCCGGCATCACCTTCCTTAAGACAGAGTCTCACATCTTCCTTCGCTCTAAGATTGGTAGAATCTACCGAATCGAACACATTTACTGTTTTTAATATACCTTCTGTAACAAGCTGTTCTATAATGCTCTTATTAATCATCCGTTTTTTCACCACCGGTTTCCATATCCATTGAAGAGTCCAAGGTCTGCGTCACCACTCTTTCATTCAGAAAAGCATAAAGCTTATCAGCAACCTCCTTCTTATAGGAAAAAGGAAGAATGTACTGCTTCTTTCCTATCACAATCTGTATTAGGCTGTATACCATTTCATTTTCAGGAATAACCTGATTCATATCCGTAATATCACTATACTTATGAACCTTATCACCATAACGGGTATGAATTACAAAATCAGCATCTCTGAATTCATAGTCAATATCATAAGCTCCGCTTCTGAAGGAATTCAGAAACAGATAGATACCGTATAAACAGAATAATCCTGCGATAAATGTACCAAACTTGTGGTTTTGTCCATACCCTATAACAAAAGCGACTATCTGTGACATACAGATGACAGTTATGGCGAGTCCCACAAACCTGAAGGTGTATCTTGTTCTTCTTTTCTTTTTAACGTGGTAGTTTATCATATCACACTAATCTCCGCTTTTATTTATGTAAGTATACTCTTTAAAATGTAGTGTAGTCAAATCAGATAAAAGTATGTTATAAAAATAAGTGTAAATATTCATATCCTGTAATTTAAAAGACCGGAGAAAACGATGAACATCTTAAAATCCTGTAACGAGAAAACCAGACTCGAACTTACCTCAATCACTTTAAACAGTACAGATAATTATCGCCCCATTCGTTTTTTAGTATACCACCCTGTTGAAGCAGGGGTTCTTGTATATAACACATTAACGGAAGGTGCCTTCTTCCTTAATCAGACAGAAGAACAGGAATTTAAAACCGTGGGTCCGCTTAGCTCGGAGCTTAGAAAAGTTCTGGGAAATAATGGTTTTCTTGTCCCTGATGGATTTAATGAATTAACTTTCGTGGATGATCTAAGATTTTATGAAGAACTCAGAAACTGTTTACCTGTAAATTTCCGAAGATTCCATATCTATCCTACTACCGGATGTAATGCAAGATGCTATTACTGTTTTGAAGAAGGACTCCCTGTCCGCCACATGAGCAAAGAAACAGCAGAAAAAACAGCCGACTTCATTATTCGTAACTCCGGAAAGGAACCGGTTCAAATAACCTGGTTTGGCGGTGAACGCACCACTGCATTTCCTATAATCGATTTAATCAGCAGTCGCCTGAACGATTCCGGCATTCCCTTCACTTCGGTATTTAAAACAAATGGTTATCTTCTGACAGAGGATACTTATTATAAATCAAAAGAAGTTTATCATACAACGTTGATTCAGATTCCTATAGACGGAACAGGAGAAACCTATAATAAAACTAAATCGTATATAAATGTTCCGGCTGATACAGACCCCTTCAAACGGGTGATGAACAATATCGAAAATCTTCTCAACTACGGAATATCTGTAGATATTCGTCTTAACATAGGAATGCATAATATAAGTGAAATACCAGTCATCCTTGAAACGCTTGTTTTAAGATTTGGAGATAACTCTGCATTTGGTATATTCCCCCAGGTGCTGAATGAAGGTGGTACCAATACTTATACGCCTGAGGAAAGGAAAATGCTTTTTCAGGTTCAGAAGGAAAGCTACCGTTATCTTACCGATCATCACGTTCGAATAGGACAAAATCGTTTCCGTCTGCCTTCACTACGCCGCTTCTGCTGTATGGCAGATTCACCTGTATGTGTCGGAATAACACCGGAGGGTAAGCTTAGTAAATGTCCTGAAAATATAAATCACAGTCATTTTTTCGGTTCAGTACTTAATCCCGAAGAAATATCAGAGGAAAATATCGAATACTTTCAGGATAAAAAAACTCCGGAAAAATGTCGTGAATGTATCTTTTATCCATCCTGCATGGCACTTACAAAATGTATTGCAAGACAGAACGAATGTTCTGATGCCCATAAGGACTTCCGGCTATGGAAGACTAAGGCTTATCTGGAAAACCTATACCTGTCATCTGAATGAGTTTTCATCTAAATTAAGAAGCTTTCGCGGGCTGTAGTCCTGTTTTTTTAGGTAAGCTGAATCTATATCAGGACTCACGGTAATATCAGTTACATAATCAGGAAGTGACTCCTGAAGTAATTTGTAATATTCGTCGCGG
>JAILMQ010000093.1 GCA_024692605.1 Eubacterium sp. | reverse complement strand
GCATCTATAGATGTAATAACTATAGAGAAGTATCCTAAAACCAAAACACTGATTACACTTATTAATGAATAACGAAAAGCCTTATTTTTCCACATTTTTTTAATATTTCCTTAGTTAAAATTTATTACTACAATTTCAGGAATATTGTTTACCCTCACCTTTACAGAATGCTGTCCTAAACCATTGGTTACAATCATCCTGGTATCATCTACCTCATATAATCCATAATCATATCCGGGGAAAAGCCTAAGCCTTGGAGATATGAAGCCTCCCAGTAAAGGAAATCTTATAAGTCCTCCATGAAAATGACCTGACAAAACCAGATCAGCGCCCCACTCGGCGTATCCCTTTATAAAATCAGGACTGTGCCCCATAACTATAGCAAACTTTTTCTTATCTTTTTCACCGATAAGATCGTCCAGCCTGGTCTTATCCAGCTTAGGGTATGAAATCCTGTTATAATACTCAAGGGGAAGATCAAGTCCATAAAGCACTGCACTTCCATCCTCAGTAAGATTCGCACTATCATTAAGAAGAATATGCACCTTATCACTTAGCTTAGATAAATAATCTTCCCATAGAACACCTATGCCATAGTAATCATCAACGATTCGCTTTTCATGATTTCCGTAGGTATAGTAAAGAGTATGATTTTCAGCCAGACTGTTTATCAGCCCTATGGATGGAACTTCTGTTTGCAAGGATTCATTTCCATTGGTCATATCCCCACCCACAAGAACAAAATCCGGTGATTCCTTATCAATCAAACTGATAATCCTGGGATTATTCCTTCCATCACATGCTTCATGATAGTCAGAGATAAAAACCATCTTTTTATGCTTGAGTGATTCCGGAATATTATTCCCGGACAAATCATATCGGCTTATTCTGATCTTATTAAGTTCTCTATGGCTTTCAATGGCCACAAGAGCAATTATCAGGATAAAACATATCGCTATAATTATATAAATCATGATTTAGGTTGTTACCTCTATACCGGCCTCTTCCTGTGCCTGCTTACGGAAATCTTCTATCTTGTCCGGAGAGATATCCGGAAGATCATCCATTGAAGATATTCCAAAACTTCTCAGGAAATCATCAGTGGTTCCAAAAAGAATAGGATGCCCGGGAGCATCAAGTCTTCCAACTTCACATACCAGATTATATTCAACAAGACGGTTTACTGCATGACTGCAGGAAACGCCTCTAATTTTTTCTATTTCAGCTCTCGTAACCGGCTGCTTATATGCAACTATGGAGAGAGTTTCCAGAAGAACATCGGTAAGTACATGTTTTTTAGGCATATTAACAATCTTTGCAAGAATATCATAATATTCGTTCTTTGTACAAAGCTGGTATTTGCCATCAAGCTCTATTATCCTTATACCTCTGTCCTCAGAATCATATATTTCTTCAAGTTCTTCGATATGCTGTTTTAATTCATTTTTTGTTATCTGCTTTTCTTCACTGCTGAGGGCTTCTATCAGTTTGCTTTCTTCCACCGCTGAACCTATGGCAAAAAGAACAGCCTCTATAGCAGCATTAATATTCATATCGTCCATTATCACACCTGTATTATTCAAGAGAATCAATTATGATATCTCCGAACATTTTATCCTGTCTTATTGTAAGTATTCCGGTTTTCATCAGTTCCAGTATAGCCAGAAATGATACTATAAGATTCAGTTTGCCTCTTTTGGCACCAAGAAGAGTTTTAAAGTTGATACTTCTCAGACCTTTTATCTCCGACTGTATTTCAACCATTCTGTCTTCCAGACGGATTTCTTCTTTCGTAATAGTACCAAACTTACTACGAACCGGATCCACCCTGTCAATCTCACGCTTAAGCAGAGTTTTAAATATCTCATTTAAGCGCTGCATTGTCAGATCACCTATAATTTCTGCAGGATCAATTTCTTCCTTTACTTCCTTTACCTCTTTAGGTATGGAAGGCTCCTTAAAATAAGCATTAGCTGCATCAATTGACATGTCCTTCAGTTCTAAGGAGGCATATTTGTACATTTTATACTCAAGGAGACTCTTAACAAGCTCTGCTCTAGGGTCTTCTTCCTCCTCTTCCTCCTCTTCTTCCTTAGGAAGGAGCATCTTGGACTTAATGGATATAAGAGTTGCAGCCATAACCAGAAATTCACTCATAATATCCATATTCTCTTCTTCCATAGCATCAATATAATCCAGATACTGCTTAGTGATCTCTACTATAGGAATATCAAAAATATTAAATTTATTCTTTTCAATCAGATGCAGAAGAAGGTCAAGAGGACCTTCAAATCCATCCAATTTATAATCAAGCTTTTCCATTATCTACTTATTCATCCCAACTGAGTGCTGTAGATTCCGCTTTTTTATCTCTTGTAAGAAGATCCTTCATGGCATCCTTTACAGAGTAATCCTCAAAAAGGATCTTATTAACGCTTTCTACAATAGGCATCTCAATATTATATTTCTTGGCAAGAGCATATGCTGCCTTAGCAGAATAAACACCCTCAACCACCATTTTGACCTCATCCATTGCTTCATGGTAGGTCATTCCCTGGCCCATAAGATATCCGGCTTTTCTGTTTCTACTGTGTGTAGAAGCACATGTAACTATCAGATCACCAATACCTGAAAGTCCGGAGAATGTCTGAAGCTTTCCACCCATTGCCATTCCAAGGGCAGTAATCTCATGAATACCTCTTGTAATAAGGGCAGCCTTGGTATTATCTCCAAGTCCAAGCCCATCTGCCATACCTGCAGCAAGGGCGATGACATTTTTAAGAGCCGCACCTATTTCAATACCAAGAACATCAGGGCTTGTATATACTCTGAAGAAATCAGACATAAATGTATCCTGAACCAGTTTTGCCAGTTCTTTATTATCTGCGCCTGCAACAACTGTTGTAGGTATAGATTTACCCACTTCCTCAGCATGGCTCGGTCCACAGAGAACAGCCACCTTAGCCTGAGGAATCTCTTCTTTTATAACCTCGGATAATCTTTTCAGAGTATCCTCTTCAATACCCTTTGAAACATTTACAATTACAGTACCTTCTTTAATATATTCAGACACACTCTGAGATGTTGATCTGATAAAAGGAGAAGGGACAGCCATAACTACCATTTCTTTATCTTTTGTAGCTTCACCAAGGTCAGTTGTAAACATTACAGTTCCCGGAAGCATAACTCCCGGAAGCTTAGTCAGATGCTGAGAATATTCTTTAAGCATCTTTATCTCTTCAGGATCAATAGACCAGACTGTAAGATCATGTCCATTTAAAGCAAGAAGCCTTGTAAGAGCTATTCCCCAACTACCTGCACCTAATACACAAATATTCATGACTATACCCCCTTCTGTTTCTTAAAGTGAAACTTGTTTTCCTCGTGGTTAATGAGTCTGATGATATTGGCCTTATGCTTAAATATGGCAAGTAAAGCAAACAGAACTGCAATAACTACGCTTTCAATAAACGCCATCTTTGAACCGGGATTACTTAGATTAAAGCAGAGCTGTCCGGTAAGTCCAAAGATTATATATACTATTACAAACTCTATCATTAAAAGAATAGATGCAACTGACATATACCTGCTTATTGCAAGTGCTGAAGCAAAAAGAATGAAAAGAATAAGTATCATCAATGGTTCCAGAAGTCCAACAACTGTTCCGGCAATTGTGGCAATACCTTTGCCGCCCTTAAAACCAAGATAAAATGGGAATACATGTCCAAGCACTGCTCCAAAACCTACGTATAAGACATAAAGAAGATATGCATCCGGATAAATACCTTTAAATATAAATCTTGCAATAAGACATGGAATAAAGGATTTGCAAAAATCACCAAGAAATACAACAAGACCGGCTTTAAAGCCTAAAACTCTAAGTGCATTTGTGGTTCCGGAGTTACCACTTCCATGCTCCCTGATATCTATACCGGCAAGTTTTCCATATATGACACCTGTTTCCAGTAAGCCACATCCATATCCTGCCAAAAGACATATAATTCTAATAAGTATTGTCAATTTCTTTCATTCCTTTCTCTGAGAATAATGCGAATAGGTGTTCCTCTGAAAAGAAAAGCCTCTCTTAGTTTATTCTCTATATATCTGATATAAGAAAAATGTGCCAGCTCCTTACTATTTACAAAAAGTACAAATGTAGGAGGCTTTACAGACACCTGAGTCATATAATAAAGTCTCAGTCTTCTGCCCTTATCCTGCGGAGGTTCAGTTTCAGCTACCGCATCCGTAAGTATCTCATTTATTACACCTGTCTGTATTCTCATACATGCGTACTGTTCCACAATATCTATGGTGTCAAAAAGCTTTGGAAGTCTCTGTCCTGTAAGAGCGGAAACAAAAAGCATCTCTGCATATGGCATATAAGCAAGTTTGTTTCTGATATCTTTTGTCATCTTATTCATGGTATTGGTATCTTTTTCCACAAGATCCCATTTATTTACCACGATTATCATTCCTTTACCACGCTCATGAGCAATTCCGGCAATCTTAGTATCCTGATCAGTAACTCCCTCCTGGGCATCTATAACCAGAACAGCTATGTCACATCTTTCAACAGCAGCAACAGTACGGATAATACTGAATCTCTCAATCTCATCCTTTATCTTACTTTTACGTCTGAGACCGGCAGTATCAATAAAGATATACTCCTTGCCATTTCTCTTTATCCTTGTATCTATGGCATCTCTGGTGGTACCTGCTATATCAGATACTATCAGACGCTCACTACCAATAAGCTTATTGATAAGAGAGGATTTACCGGTATTGGGTTTTCCAATAACCGCAATCTTAGGAATATCTTCATCCTCTTCAGAATCTGATTCAGAGCCCATTTCCTCAACAACCTTTTCAAGCATATCTCCCAGACCAAGCTTACTGGCTGCAGAAACAGGATACGGATCCCCTATTCCAAGATTATAAAATTCATAGATGTATGGCTCAAACTTTTCATAATTATCAACTTTATTAACGCAAAGAACAACAGGCTTATGAGAACGACGAATCATATCCGCAACCTGAATATCTGCCGGTGTAACACCGGAACGAACATCCGTCACGAAAATGATAACATCAGACGTTTCAATCGCTATCTCAGCCTGCTCCTTCATAGAACGCATAATAATATCATCAGTTTCATCATCAATACCACCGGTATCAATTATTGTGAACTTATTATTTAACCATTCAACATCAGCATAAATCCTGTCCCTTGTCACTCCCGGAATATCTTTGACGATAGCAAGTCTTTCACCTGCAAGAGTATTAAAAAGAGTTGACTTACCAACATTGGGTCTGCCCACAATGGCAACCATTTTTTTAGCCATAATCACACCAATCCTCTTTATTTACACAACTTATTCATTTTACATTATGAACAAACCATTGTAAAGAGTAACAATCAATAAAAAGCCCAAACTATCATGGTATAGCTTATGTAAAATTCCCTATAAAGCTTCTTCTATGAATATCACATGGGCCTACTTGCTTTATTGCTTCTATATGTTTAGCAGAACCATATCCTTTGTTGCTGTCAAACCCGTATTCAGGATACTGCTTTGCATATTCATCCATCATTCTGTCCCTGGTAACCTTGGCAATTATGCTGGCAGCCGCAATAGAAACTGATAATGTATCGCCCTTTACAATAGGAACCTGTTTCAGGTCAAGCCCAGGAATCTTAAAAGCATCCACCAGAACCATATCCGCTTTAACCGCGAGCCCCAGTACACTATCTCTCATTGCAGCAGAATCAGCCACTGCAATACCCATCTCATCTATTTCCTTTTCACTTCTAAGTCCCACAGAAACAGCAACGGCCTTTTCCATAATAATGTCATAAAGTTCTTCGCGACGTTTCTCATTCACCTGCTTGGAATCATTAAGATAAGGGATTATTAGTCCCGGAGGAAGAATAACAGCTGCAGTAACAACCGGCCCCGCAAGAGGACCTCTTCCAACTTCGTCCACGCCACATATAGACTTGTAATCCTCTCCGTATTTTTCTTCGAACTTCATCATAGACTTAACCCGTGCAGTCTCATTATCTATATCATTAATTCTTTTGCCAGCTGACTTTAGGACACTTACTACACCTGATCTTTCATCAGCTTTATAATTCTCAACAAAAGCCTGAAGTTTTTCTTTTTCAGTTTCATACTCCATTATTCCAAGAGAAATAATCTCCTTATACTCAGCCTTAACAGCTGCAATACTTTTCTTTTCCATAAAATCTCCACTCACTTTAAAGGCCTGCCGGGGAAGTCCCGGCAAGCCTCTTTATAATTACTTTATTTTTTTAGCACTGATTTTACCTTTTTTGAAAATTTTTCCATAGGCATTTTTCTTGCCCTTTGGAACCTTAACAGAATATTTTTTAGCTATTTTATTAAAAGCTCCTGCGCCAACCTTCTTAATAACCTTAGACTTAATAATAATAGTCTTTAATTTAATACATCCTGCAAACGCATTTTTACCGATACTACTTACATTTGCACCAATAGTTACCTTTGTAAGCTTTTTATTATTTTTAAATGCATTTGCCCCTATAGCAGTGATCTTATAAGTAACATCTTTGTACTTAACCGTTGCTCCTATTGAAGCATTCTTAATCTTACTATTCAGATTCTTTACTAATGTTACTTCTGATGCATTATCAGCAGACTTTGTTACCTTATAGCGGAACTTTCCTACTACAAATTCTGTCCCCTTTGAAAGAGGTTTAGACTTTTCAGGAGCAGGAGCCGGAGCTGTATACCAGGAATAGGTAACCCCTTTTCCTGTGATTTTAAAACTATAAGGCATTTCATTATTATAATCCTCCTCATCATACTGTCCCACCGCCAGGTAATAAGACATTCCTGCAGTAAGCTTAGTAGTGAACTTGAAATAATAGTTTTTATCGCCATAGTTTTTATCAAGAGTTATAAAAAGTCCATTATTGTCATAGAGATTTGCCCCATAGCCGGAACCATCTTCAATCTTACTATTATAAGCAAATTCAAATGTATATTCTCCGGAAACACTTGGTTTTATTTCATAAAAGTACTCATTAAGATTTTCAAGTTTTCCACTGGCCGATGTAGATTTTAATTGAGTTGCAATGATGCCATCAGGATCAATATGTCTGTAAATATCAACTCTGAAGTATCCTGTTCCTTTAAAATCACCAACCCCGGATAATTTAAGATAATATGAGCCTACAGCTGAAGGCATCTGTGTATTCCATTTAATGGAATTTGGAGTCGTTGAATTATAAACCTCTGTCGTACAATACCCCTCATACTTATAATCTGTTCCATACTTTAATTGATAATTAATTTCATCTTCACCCTTCTCTTCATTATAATCTTCATAACCTATAACAACATCAGAAAACGAAAGAGGTTTTCCAGTATATTTTATTCTTTCATTAATTAATTCAGCACTTTTAATTTCAGAAATATCAACAATTCTTAAATAGAATCCTTCTCCCCCCTTATATGGAGAAGTGCCCTCGATTTTTATTTCATAATATCCAGCACTATTGGGGATTCCCATTTTCCACGGTGAATCCTCATCTCCCTCTACTCTATATGACGTTGTGTAAGAAACATTTACCTTTCCCGCGCTAAGAGAAAATTTAACAAAAAAAGGATTAATTATTTTATTATTTAATAAATACAATCGTGAATTATGATCAATATCATAATTAGAAATATCATACATATCATTTTCTTCACAATATACTGTAATATCTCCTGAAGAATTGCTATCATACCAGCATGCTTTAATATAATATACATCATCTTTTTTAGCACCGACTGTTAATTTAAAATCATTGTCAAAACCACCATCATCATCGCTTGCAATTTGTTTCATATCTGAATCATAAAGATAACCCCTAGTATCTCCAGCTGAATTACTTTTAAAAACAAATAATCCATCATGTGGTGCAACAAATCTGATTAGTTCAGCATCATGTCCATCAGCATATACATCTACGTCACCATCAACTTCGATATCGATATAATCATCAGCATACGCCTCCGAAGATGCACCGCCTAAAATACTAAATGCGATAAATGCTGAAAGAATTATGCACAAAACACTTGTTTTCCTTCTGCTCTTTGTTCCCATCTTAAAACATCCTCTACATAGTTTGGTTAAATATATTAAATAATTTTATAAATCATTCTTCAATTATAACATAAAACAATCTGAAGTGCGACATTTCAGAAGGCATTTTTAATATGTCTCACTTCATTACCGAGAATTCCTATAACATCGAACCTGATAGCAGTATTATCTATATCATAATTATTATCTCTCAAAAAACTAAGAGCCGCATTACGAATTCTTCTTTGTTTTCTGTAATTAACAGCCTCTAAAGGATCACCGGAATTCATACTCTGCCGATATTTTACTTCTATGAAGATAAGTTCATCTCTATCCTGGGCAATTATATCTATTTCAGAAAATCTGGTTCTATAATTCATATAAAGAATTATATATCCCTTATCCTTCAGATAATCAGCAGTAAATCCTTCCCACGCCTTTCCTACTCTTCTCGTATTATCTTCTTTTATAATCCTTTAACCCCCTTACCATATCTATATATTCTTCAGGGGTATTACAGCCCCTGATCATTATCTCTTCTCCCTCATAGGGAAGCAGGACATATCCAGCCTTATTGATAAGATTTTTAACTGTAGGTCTCTCACTATTCAAAATGTTTTCAGCAAGAGGAGCCAGCCCTTTATCATATATACCCACAAGCTGCTGTATGTTTTCCCGGCAGGAAGCAAGTGTGATCATTGCAGAACCTTCTTTATGTTTTGCCATAAGTTGCTTTATATAGTCTTCCGGTACAAATGGAGCATCCTCAGTTATTACTAAAACAGATTCAGCGGAAGATCTTATAAGTCCGGAATGGATTCCTGCCAGAGGACCTTTATCCTTATATATATCCTCTACAAATATTACCCTGTCATCCTTATAATCATACCCTGATAAAAGAATCTCCTTTATTCCCAGACTATTAAGCTTCTCAATAAGAACTTCGTAAAATGTTTTCCCCCGGAAGATTAATTCACCTTTTTTCTGCCCCATCCTTCGGCTTTTCCCGCCGGCAAGTATTATTGCAGAATACTTTGTCATTTTAGTTCTATCCTCACCACATTTTTTACATTTCTTTTAGAATCCTTATCTCCGAATACTATAAGTCTGGCTGTCCCATCCTCAATCTGAAGCCAAGCCTTATCCATCTCATCTTTATTAATTTCAGCGGAGTAAGCATCATCAGATGTAACTGTAATCATAGAATAATCTGAAGTTTTTATAATATCTGCAATCATTAAGCCTTCGCCTTCAACTTCCTTCTTTTCCCCCTTGCCATTAGCAACGGTGCCGCTGAAACTAAAGGTATCCAGCTTATCAATATCAATTATTTTCTCTTTACCGCCTGATACAACAACCAAAGAATGTTCAGGTGTCTTTGCCCTCTGACTCAGATAAATAACAGCTGCCACTGCTGTTATAACAAGCAGTCCCAGGATCACAAATATTATTATCTTATTATCTTTCTTTTCCGTCGTTTCCATTTTTTCCGCACTTTTATTTTCAGTCGTTTCCATTAACTCCGTCCTTTTCCTTTCTGTTATTCATAATAGATGATGAAATTACAGCTGCAACTGCTCCACAGATTGCACCACTGAGGGCAGCTACACATAAATACAAAGCCAGTACCGGAACAGGAAGATGAAATATTATAATATCAGCAAATACCGCAGCCGATACTGAACTAAGTATATTTGCAACAAAGGCCGACAGCCGGAGTGTCAGTATTTCCTTCTTATAAAGAACCATTACAAGATCAATCACTATACCGGGGATGACGTATGATACAGGTAAAAACACACCCATACTTCCAACTGAACCCATAGCAAGTGCAAATGCCGCCTGCATAATTCCCATGGCTGTAGCACTCCACTTTCTGCTTGTAAATGCAGATGCCATAACCATAAACATAAGGGAAACTGCTGTAGATATTCCACCCGGAATATGGAGAGAATCTGTTACAACGTTCGCAAAAGGATTGATCACCTTTTTACAAAATATACCGGCAAAGCAGAAAACTATCATAATTATAAATTCCACCAAAAGGCTGATGGAACTATAATAAGTTTCATCTGTTTTTCCAAAACTTATAGTAGACCTCTTTTTTTGCATATATTTAACCTGCCTTTATATAAACTTTATTCTGATAAAGTATAAAATGTAACTTTAGTTTTTACTTATATTAACTGCACATACCTTATATTCAGGTATCCTTGCCAGATCATCCAGAGCAGCATTAGTCAGAATATTAACCGGTGAATCTTCAAAATGAAATGGCATCCAGGTCTCTCCTTCAGACACCTTTCTTCCAACCCGGGCAGTTGCTGTAATCTCACCTCTTCTGCTGCTTACCTTAATACGTTCTCCATTCTCAATACCAAGCCTCTCTGCATCTTTATAGTTCACTTCAATAAAACCTTCACCTGCAAGATCCACCAGACCTTCTGAACGGCCTGTCATGGCTATAGCATTGTAATGATAAAGTATACGGCCGGTGGAAAGAATAAATGGATACTGTTCATCCGGAAGCTCCTGTGACTCTCTGTAGGCAGCAGGATAAAGAAGAACCTTGCCTCTTACCGGCTTTCCCACATGCATGATCGGTGTTCCGGGATGATCTTTATCCGGACATGGCCACTGAATACCACCTTCCTTGTCCAGTCTTTCGTGACTAATACCATGGAAGCTTGGAGTTACAGATGCAATCTCATCCATAATCTGTGCCGGGGTCATAAATGGCTGATGATATTCCATAGCATTCATAAGATCTATGATAATATCCGTATCAGGCCTCATATCTCCCTGAAGTGTAGCCGCTTTACGTATTCTTTGTACACGTCTTTCAGTATTAGTAAATGTACCTTCTTTTTCTGCAAAACTAATACCCGGCAGAACAACATCTGCATACTGTGCAGTCTTTGTCATAAAGAGATCCTGTACCACAAAGAAATCAAGACTTTCAAGAGCCTTTTCAATATGATGTGTATCAGGATCAGATACTATAGGGTCTTCTCCACAGATATAAAGACCTTTTATCTTCCCTTCTATGGCTGCAGGGAAAACATCTGTTGCTTTAAGTCCGGGTTTAGGACTAAGCTTAGTGCCCCACGCCTCTTCGAACTTCTTTTGCACCTCCGGATTATCCACCTTCTGATATCCGGGATAATCTGTAGGCAAAGCTCCCATATCACAGGCACCCTGCACATTGTTCTGACCTCTGAGAGGATTTACACCGCAGCCACTCTTTCCAATCTTTCCGCAGATGGCAGCCATGTTTGACATACACATAACACCCTCAGTACCGCTTGAATGTTCTGTTACACCAAGACAATAAATAATAGGTGCTTTGGCTGCAGTTGCATACATACGCGCAGCTTCAACAAGCATGTCAGGATCTATATGGCAGATTTCAGCCACCTTTTCAGGAGTATAATCCTCCACAAGTTTTTTCAGTTCTTCAAATCCTTCTGTGAAGTTTTCTATATAATCATGATCCACAAGATCTTCTTTGATCATCACGTGCATCATTCCGTTGGCAAAGGCAACATTGGTTCCTGGTCTGAGTTTCAAATGTATATCTGCATATTTAGTGAGTCCAATGTCGCGAGGATCGACAACAATAAGTCGGGTGCCGTTTCGTACAGCCTTTCTTATCCTCATACCAACAACAGGATGAGCTTCTTCAGGATTAGAACCCACCAGAAGAATACAGTCAACCCCCTTTGTAATATCCGATATAGGATTGGTCATGGCTCCTGAACCTAAAGTCCTGGCCAGACCTGCAACTGTTGCCGAGTGACAGACACGGGCACAGTTATCAGTATTATTAGTTCCGAAACAGGTTCTTACCATCTTCTGAACCATATAAATATCTTCGTTAGCGGATCTTGAGCAGGCAAACCCTGCCAAAGAATCCGGTCCATACTTTTCTTTTATATCAAGGAAATGTTTTGCAGTATATGAAATAGCCTCATACCAGGATGCCTCTCTGAACTCACCTGTGGTCCTATCCTTTATAAGAGGCTTTGTAAGTCTGTCCTTTGAATAAACAAAATCAAAACTTCCACTACGTCCCTTTACACATAATCTACGATGATTGGCCGGACCATCCAGAGTCTCAACATCAACTATCTTGTCACCCTTTAAGATGAAATTAAACTGACAGCCTGTTGCACAGTGTGGACAGGTAGTCTGAACACGGGATACCTCCCAGCTTCTGTAATTCTTCTTTCTCTTAAGATAAAGAGCACCTGTAGGACATACGCTTGTACAGTTACCACAGGACTCACAGCCATTGGTTTTATAATCCTTTCCAAAGGCAGGCAGTATTGTGGTCTTATTTCCGCTTCTTTCACCGTCAAGAACGCCATTACAGGAAATGTTCTGACATACATTTACACATCTCTGGCATTGAATACATTTTTCAGAATCAAATGCAATATATGGGTTATCATCTGATATAGACTTGGCAGGATCACCGGTAATGATCCGCGATCCCTGATACACTGATTTATCAGCACTATACTGATTACTCAGCTTCTGAAGCATACAGGTTCCGTTGGCCGGACAACTCATACACTGAAGCTTATGATTAGCCAGAAGAAGATTCAGTATATCTCTTCTATATTCAGTAAGAGTCTCACTTTCTGTAGTGATGACCATGCCATCTAAACATTTTGTTCGACAGGCAGGAAGCATGCTGTCATAGCCTTCCACTTCCACCATACAAAGCCTGCACATTCCAACATCCGATACACCAACCAGATAACAAAGTGTAGGAATCTCAATTCCATTCATGGTAGCAGCATCAAGGATTGTGGTACCCTTTTCGACTTCTATGTCAGTATCATTAATAATAACTTTAACCATATCACTCATCTCCACGACCTCCTTTCAAAACACCACAACCATGGTGATCACACCTGAGGCAGCGACCGGATTCTCTCATTGCCTCTTCATAGGTCATTGGAAGTTCTATAAAATCAAAGCCATCTTTTCTCTCATAAGGATCTTTATATTCAATCTCTGCTCTGGCAGTAGGAACACATGGATTAGGCAGTGCAACAGGAATTTCTATATCACTGCGTATCTTGTGATGGTAACCCAGATATTCATCTATGTTATAAGCAGCAACCTGTCCTGCCGCAATTGCATTAATCGCAGTTGAAGGACCTGTTACACAGTCACCACCTGAGAATACTCCCTCCATGTCACTGACCATACATTCTTCATTGGCTCTTATTCTTCCACGTTCAGTAGGTACACCTGACTTTTCAAAGGCTTCAACATCACTACTCTGTCCCACAGCCAGAATAAGATAATCACACTTGAAGCGATATGGATAATTAGAGGAATGCTCTGTAGTCATCATTCCATATTCATCATATTCACCAACGATTTCAGGCTGAAGCCATACGGCACGAACTTCATCGGTCTCATTATCTGCTTCTATATTAAGAAAGCTGAGAAGTGTTCTGAAACGAACCCCCTCCTGCATAGCTCCTATGATTTCTTCCAAAACAGCTGTATAATCGTCTCTTTTTCTTGTAAATACATGAACAGTCTCAGCTTTAAGACGAACTGCAGTTCTTGCTGCATCCATAGCCACATTGCCACCACCTATAAGGGCAACTCTCTTACCCTCAAGGGAATCCATCTTTCCTTCAGAAACAAGCTGGAGGAAATCAGCGGCAGGGATTACATTTTTCGCATTAGCGCCATCAACAGGCATACGATTACCTATCTGTGCACCAATTCCAAGATAAACCGCATCAGAATTCTTTCTTATTTCTTCAAAGGATATATCTCTTCCGATTTTTGTATTTCCTTTAAACTCAATATCTCCTGCAGAAAGTATCGCCTTAATATCTCTGTCCAGATCCTCTTTAGGCAGACGATACTCGGGAATACCATAACGAAGCATTCCACCAGGTTTTTCATGTTCATCGTAAATCGTTACGCAGTGTCCCATAAGAGCAAGATAATAAGCGGCCGTAAGCCCAGAAGGACCAGAGCCGATTATTGATACCTTTTTACTGGTGGAAACATTTCTTTTGGGGTTATCTACAGTATCTGCTTTTACAGTATCAACAGCATATTTTTTCAGACCACGTATGTTTATGGCATCATCAATAATTGCACGACGGCATCTCTTCTCACATGGATGCTCGCAAACAAAAGCACAGGCCGTAGGGAAAGGATTACGTTCACGGATTTTCTTTATGGCACCCTCATAATTCTCTTCTTTAATAAGAGCAATATATCCCGGCACATCCACATGAGCAGGACACATGGTTACACATGGAATGGTCTGCTTTACATCATTTACACAATGATGTTCCTTAACATGGCTCTCGTATTCATCTGCAAACTGCTCAAGGCTGTCAAGAATAAGCTGTGCCGCAGAAATACCAACAGCACAGTCCGAGCTCTGATATATCATACGACATAGATGTCTCAGATCATCTACAACATGTTCATCCGCAGATCCAGCCATAATACTCTGAAGCATTCTGTCCACTTCAACAAGACCGTCCCTGCAGGGAATACATTTACCACAGGACTGATTCATGGATATCTGTAATAATGATCTATAAAGAGAGATGGGACACATTCCAGGTGGATAAGATTTCATTCTTGAACGAAACTTATACAGAACTGTGTCTATCCTTTCATTCATACACCCTTTTACTGTTAGCTTTTTCACAGGTGGTAATCCTCACTTTCATAATAATCTATGATAGTATACTATTTTAGATATTCCTGCATAACAGGAATCACGATACACAGTATAAAACACACTAAGATTTTATAGATTTATAGTCGGTCGCTTCAGTTTGTAATGCTGCTTGGCTTTAACTCGCAGCTTACAAATAATGAAGCTCCCTCCTTAAATCTGAATAAAATCCCGTTATCGTTTTATACTATGTATCTGATTCCTATATTATGCATTTCTATAGAATATACAATAGTAAATTCGCGAGTGAATTAGCTAAGCAAAGTCGCGATGTTTGTCTGAGGGACCGTTTCGGGTCTCGGCGCTTAGTGATTCACAAGTACGTAGTACGAAGTGAGAACTTAGCGAACGAAGCGTAAGCGGAGTGGTCCGCTAGGGGTGACCCGAAATCGAGCGGAAGCGATGTCCTCTCAGACAAATAGGCGTGACTGCGCAGCTAATCACAACGCGGAGCCGACGTACAAAATAGTATACTATCCAAAATGTATAAACCAAAATTCTGTCACATAAACTGATAATCATTTTATCACATTACCATACAAAAAGGAACAGAGTTCCCTCTGTTCCTCAGACTGTAGACAAAGCCGGTTGCGAAACGAAGTTTCGCAACCGATTTTTCTGTTTTGGACTATGTCGCAGCAAATCCGAACGAA
>JAILMQ010000091.1 GCA_024692605.1 Eubacterium sp. | reverse complement strand
TGGGAACGGCAAATGTAGCTGCCTGGGGTACAATTCCCGGAATGCAGCAGTCCAAAAGCTGTGAACTATATGCCATAGCAGGACGAAACATCGAAAAAGCTGAAAATTATAAGGAAAGATTTGGTTTTGAAGTGGCATATGGAAGCTATGATGAACTACTTGAGGATAAGGAGGTTCAGGCAATCTATATTCCTCTTCCAAATAATCTTCACAAGGTTTGGGTCAAAAAGGCTCTTAAAGCGGGGAAGAATGTGCTTTGCGAAAAGCCCATCGGACTCAGTGCAGAAGAAACCCGTGAAATGTATAAAGCTGCAGAGGAAAGTGGCGTACTTCTGATGGAAGCATATGCTTACCTTCACAGTCCATATGTGGATAGTCTGAAAAAGGAAGTCGGAAGCGGCATTATCGGTGATGTAGATTATATTGAAACCGCCTTTATCACTCAGGGATATAAAGAAGATATCCGCCTTCATAAGGATCTTGGTGGCGGAGCAATGTATGATCTGGGATGTTACTGTACAACCATGATTCTTTCGATTATAGATGTAGATCCGGTTATGGTGAAAGCAGACGCTGAATTTTCGGATGAAGGAATCGATCTCATGACCGCAGGACTTATCAGATTTGACAATGGTGTGAGAGCCTCATTTAATGTGGGAATGATACTTGGGGAAAATACAAATTCCAGATTTGACAGATTATATATTCACGGAACGAAGGGAAGCATCAGATCTGATGTTGAGTATAATGAAGAGGGAAATGTGTTCTATAAGATTTATCAGGGAGAAGAGGTTATAGTTAGACAGCTAAATGTTCCACATAATTATTCTCTGGAGATAGAGCAGTTTTCAAGATGCATTCTCTATGGGGAAGAGCCTCATATTACGGCAGACTTTTCTATAAAAAATGCGGAGCTTATAGATAAGGTGATAAATGAAATTGGATATTAAGGAGAAATAAAATGAGTATAAAACATAGAAAAGTAAATAAACGAATCAGATTTGTGGATTCGGCCCAAAATCCGATTGCAAATAAAGAAATAAATATCAGACAGACCAATCATAAATTTCTGTTTGGTTGTGGTGCATTTGATTTTATTCCTTATGTAAAAGAGGGGACAGAAGAGTATAAGCAGGTCACAGACAGCTGGCTTGAGATATTCAATTATGGAACATTACCATTTTACTGGGGAAATTATGAACCGGAAGAAGGTAAGCCGGATCAGGATACACTTATGAAAACGGCAGAATATCTTAAGAGTAAAAATGTGAAGGTCAAGGGACATCCACTCTGCTGGCATACTGTATGCGCTGACTGGCTGATGAAATATGATAATGAAACTATTCTAAAAAAACAGCTTGAACGTATCGACCGGGAGGTCACAAACTTTAAAGGTACAATCGATATGTGGGATGTTATCAATGAGGTTGTTATCATGCCTATATTCGATAAGTATGACAATGCAGTAACCAGACTCTGCAAGGAGCACGGAAGAGTAGGTCTTATAAAGAAGGTGTTTGATGAGGCATATAAATGCAACCCTGAAGCAACGCTTCTGCTTAATGATTTCAATACATCGATCAATTATGAGATTCTTATAGATGGCTGCCTTAATGCCGGAGTTCCTATAAGTGCTATTGGTATTCAGTCCCATCAGCATCAGGGCTACTGGGGCAGAGAGAAGCTGGAAGAGGTGCTGGACAGATTTTCTACTTTTGGACTGCCGATACATTTTACAGAAAATACTCTTATTTCCGGAGAAATCATGCCTGCATACATTGAGGATCTGAATGACTGGCAGGTGGAAGAGTGGCCAAGTACTCCAGAAGGAGAAGAAAGACAGGCGAGAGAGATTGAGGAAATGTACAGAATTCTCTTTGAACATCCTCTTGTTGAAGCAATTACAACCTGGGATTACCGTGACGGTGCATGGCTCAAGGCACCAAGTGGTTATATCAGGACTGACAATACACTTAAGCCTTCGTATGAAATGCTTAAGAAACTTGTTAAGGAGGAATGGTGGACTAATACTGCCGTTACTACTGATGCAGAGGGTTATGCAGTAGTAGAAGCATTTAAGGGAGATTATCTGATAAGTGCTGATGGAAAGGAAACTGCTGTTTCGTTAACTGATGATAATCCAGATATGATTACGATATAGTGAATTTGAATAGTTTTTTTATAAAACCTGATATAGAAATAGTGCTTGTTTACATGTTGACCTTTCATATTTCGGCTGTTATGATTTACTGGTTTCTGAAAATATTAAAAAAGGATAGACAAGATGGAGAACTCAGAAAAAAATTTTTTAAGACGATTCACTGATAAGCTCTTTGGTGGACTGGATATAAGCTGGATGATGTTAATTATTTATGCGATGGGAACGGCGATATTAACAGCACTCTTCTTGATTATACCGGGACTTGAAAATACTTCTTTTGAAAGAATGGGTGTGTACCCTGAAGCGTGGATATTTTTTGCAGTTATTATTATGGCAAACTGCAAGAAGCCTCTGGAATCAGCACTTAAAACCTTCGTGTTTTTTCTTATAAGTCAGCCACTGATTTATTTGTTTCAGGTTCCGTTTTCCTGGATGGGATGGGAACTGTTCAAGTTTTATTTTTTCTGGTTTAAAGTGACATTATGTACATTTCCGGGTGCCTTTATAGGATGGTTTATCACTAAGAGGAACTGGCTCAGTGTTTTGATTCTTCTTCCGGTGATTGCATTTCTCTTATTTACAACCTACCAATGTGCAATTATATGTATCACCGCATTTCCACGTTTACTGCTTGCTACATTGTTCTGTATCTTGCAGGTGGTATTATACGTGTATGCATTTTTCCCATGGTATAAGAGGAAAAAGGCTGAATAGTAGAAAACAGGATGAAACTGATCGGCTATGAAATGTAGCGAAGAATCAGTTTTCATCCTGTTTTTTTGGTTTTCTTTCATGAGAGTATCATTTATAATGATTTATAAGCTACAGTGAACAGTAACTGCAGATGCTATCAGCTATAACGATAATATAGCATGGATAGATCTGTGCCAGCAGGCTGAGCCTATAAGAAACAGCCAGCTTGGTGACAATATGGCGAGTG
>JAILMQ010000090.1 GCA_024692605.1 Eubacterium sp. | reverse complement strand
TATTTAACAAGGAAGAGGAGTTTATTTGATATGAATCTGAACGATGCAGAATTAGGAAAAGAGTATATTATCGCAGATGTTGAGACTGGTGGCGATGAAGAAATGGAAAGCTTTCTTTTTTCTTTAGGCTGTTATAGCGGTGAGAGCATAACAGTGGTTGATAAGAAACGTAATCTGGTTGTTTCAATAAAAGATGCAAGATATAACATAGATCCGGAACTCGCAGCAACAATTCAGATAAAAGAATAAACTCATATTTAAAGGAGGAGTAACCATGAGAATCGCGTTGACGGGTAATCCCAATAGTGGTAAGACTACGATGTATAATGCACTTACCGGACGCAAAGAAAAAATCGGTAACTGGGCTGGTGTTACCGTGGACAAGAAAGAAAGCCCAATCAAAAAAACATATGTAGAAGGGAATAATGAACTTATTGCAGTTGACCTTCCCGGAGCATATTCTATGTCACCATTCACATCTGAGGAGAGTATCACAAGTAGCTATGTAAAGCATGAAAATCCTGATGCTATTATCAATATCGTTGATGCAACAAACCTTAGCCGAAGCCTGTTCTTCACAACACAGCTTCTGGAACTGGGTATTCCTGTAGTAGTGGCACTGAACAAGAGTGACGTAAATGATAAAAAGGGAAATAAAATCGATGCCGAAAAGCTGTCCGAGAAACTTGGTTGTCCGGTAGTGAGAACTGTATCTACTTCAGATGAAGGTCTTAAGGAAGCGGTTAGCGTTGCTGCCTCACTTGAAGGTAAGGGTCAGAAAGCTCCATATGTAGAGGGAGAGATCGACCTTACAAATAAAGAAGAAGTTGAAAAGGCTGATAGAGCCAGATTTGAATATGTTAATACCATTGTAAAAGAGGTAGAAGTAAGAAAAACATTTACCAAAGACAGAAATTTTGGAGATAAGATAGATAAGATTGTAACTAATCCATTTCTTGGTTTACTAATATTTGCCGGAATCATGTTTGTTGTATTCTATGTATCACAGACAACAGTAGGTACCTGGCTGGCAGATTTCCTTGTAGGATGGATTGAGGCATTCCAGGGTTGGGTTGGAGATAAGATGGCAGATGCTAATCCACTTGTTTATGCACTTCTCGTTGATGGTGTTATAGGTGGTGTTGGTGCCGTGGTTGGTTTCCTTCCACTTGTTATGGTTATGTACTTCCTTATCGCACTTCTTGAAGATTGTGGTTATATGTCAAGAGCTACTGTTGTTCTTGATCCTATCTTTAAGAGAGTTGGACTTTCAGGAAAGTCAGTAATCCCGATGATCATTGGTACCGGTTGTGGAATCCCTGCTATTATGGCATGCCGTACGATTCGTAATCAGAGAGAGAAGAGAGCTACAGCGATGCTTGCAACCTTTATGCCATGTGGTGCTAAGCTTCCTGTAATTGCCCTTTTTGCGGGAGCATTTTTCCCGGAATCCAAATGGGTAAGCTGGGTAGCTTATATGGGTGGTATTGCTTTGGTTCTTCTTGGAGCACTTCTCATTAAAGCTATTACAGCGGCTAAGTTCAGAAAATCATTCTTTATCATTGAGCTTCCTGAATACAAAGCTCCAAGCCTTAAGTTTGCATTCTTCTCAATGCTTGAGCGTGGTAAAGCATATATTATTAAAGCAGGTACAATCATTCTTGTTTGTAATACAGTAGTTCAGATAATGCAGAGCTTTAACTGGCATTTTCAGGCAGTGGAAGAAGGTGCAGAGGATACATCAATCCTTGCATCAGTTGCCGGACCTTTTGCTTATCTTCTGGTTCCAATCGTAGGTATCGCTGCATGGCAGCTCGCAGCAGCAGCTATTACAGGCTTCATAGCAAAGGAAAATGTAGTTGGTACAATCGCAACAGTTTATGCAATTACAAACCTTGTAGATCCAGAAGAACTTGAGCTTGTTGGAAGTGGAAATGCGGTAGCAGTAGCAATGGGTATCACAAAGGTAGCAGCACTTGCATACCTTATGTTCAACCTTTACACACCGCCATGTTTTGCAGCACTCGGTGCTATGAATTCTGAGATGCAGAGTAAGAAGTGGCTGTGGGGAGCTATCGGACTTCAGCTTGGAACAGGATATACAGTTGGTTTCCTTATCTATCAGATAGGAACACTTATCACAACAGGTGCTGTTGGTGCAGGCTTCGTTGGTGGACTTATCTTCGAGGCAATCTTCGCTGCAACACTTGTAGGTATAATCCGTCACAACAATAAGGCGGTGGCAGTTGAATACAAACTGGCATAAGTCTTATCTTGATCGATAAAAACTGCTATAAACAAAAACTATTTAGGGCCAGGCGGCATATCAGCTGCTTGGCTCTTTCTTGATATTAAGAGTTAAATGTGCTACCTTTGATATAGAGAAATCATATAAATATGATGTGATTTATAATCCGAGTCAAGGGGAAGTTATATGAGGTTTGCAAAGAAAACTAAAATAATAATAGTGTTTTGTTTGGTCGTTGTTCTTACATTAACATGTGTGTCTTTTGGCGGCAGTGTGTATGCGACATCGGGTGAATATGAATATAATGATGCACGTCCTTCAGAGGATGGTACGCTCAGTGTAAAAGGCAATAAGATTGTTAATTCTTCAGGTGAAAATGTTACTCTGCGAGGTATAAGTACCCATGGACTTACCTGGTATCCTGACTACATAAACGAAGATTTATTCAAACAGATTTCTGAAGAGTGGGGATGCAATATGGTCCGTCTTCCTATGTATTCAGAACAATATCTTAGGGATAAGAAAGAAAATCTTGAGATACTGCATAGGGGAATAGAGGCTGCCATTGCTGCAGATATGTATGTGCTTGTAGACTGGCACATATTAGATGATAATAACCCCGAAACACATATGAAAGAAGCGGCGGATTTTTTTGACAGTATAGCTTCAGAATATGCAGGGGTTCCCAATATCATTTACGAAATATGTAACGAACCCAATGGTGATACTACCTGGGATAATATATATAATTATTCAAATTGTATTATCCCTGTTATAATAAAACACAGCCCGGATTCAATTATTATCGTGGGTACGCCGGATTATGACAGAGACCTTGTCAGTCCCGCCGAAAAGCCATTGGATTATGAAAATGTAATGTACAGTTTTCATTTTTATACAGCCTCCCATCATGAGGATATGATGGATACTCTTTTAACTGCTGAAAAAGAAAACCTTCCGGTATTTATATCTGAATGTGGAATTTCTGAAGCAGATGGAAATGGTAAAATTGACTACGAATATGCAAGAAAATGGTTTAGCAACCTTCATGATAATGAAATAAGCTATATAGTTTGGAATCTTTCTAATAAGCAGGAGTCTTCCTCATTTATTAAGGCTACTTCAGGTGCATATAATAAATTAACAGATGATGATCTGACAGATTCCGGAAAGTGGGTTAAGTCCCTTATAATGGGCGAAAATCCGAGTGACATACCAGCCGGAGCAACAGAGATTAAATATTCAATTAAAGATTATTTTATTATTCAGATAAGGAATCTGGGAAAAGATGGTACAGATGCGGCTCGTAACTGGTATAAAATAGCTCTTAGTTGTTTACTTGTATTAGTATTTGTTCTTATTCTAAAGGCTGTGATGTCAAAGATATATACCGGCAGAATCAGTACTTATGATGATCTGATACAGTACGCTGAACATTCAAAACCTAAGCTGGAAGCAGGTGCAAGGCTGAAAAAGTTCATCATATGTCTGTCTCTATATATCACCGCAGTATATCTTTGCTGGAGAGTTTTATATTCTATAAATGTACGCGGTGGATGGTTGGCAGTTGTATGTAACATTCTTTTGCTGATTGTGGAAATTATCGGATACGTAGAGTCCTGCATACATTTTTCAAATATGGATAGTGTAAAGCAACATCCTTTACCTAAAATCAGTGATGATGAGTATCCTGATGTAGATATATTTATTGCAACCTACAACGAACCTGAGGAGCTTCTCAGGAAGACCATTAATGGATGCAAACATCTGAAGTATCCCGATAAGTCAAAGGTTCATATCTGGGTATGTGATGATAATAGAAGAAGCAGTATGAGAGCGCTGGCAGAGAAAATGGGTGTAGGATATTTTGACCGCCCTGATAATAAGGGGGCAAAGGCCGGAAATCTGAACAATGCTTTAGCTCAGACTTCAGCACCTTATGTGGTGACTTTAGATGCTGATATGATAGTGAGAAGTGAATTTCTGCTTAAGACTATTCCTTATTTTGTATATGCAGAAAAATGTAGTGAATCACTTCCGGAAGAAAAGAGAAAATTCCTGGGGCTTCTTCAGAGTCCTCAGTGCTTTTATAATCCTGATGTGTTCCAGTATGCCCTTTATTCTGAAAGACATATTCCTAACGAACAGGACTTTTTCTACAGAACCATTGAGGTTGGAAAGACTTCTTCCAACAGTGTAATATATGGTGGTTCCAATACTGTTCTTTCCAGAAGGGCACTTGAGGATATAGGTGGTTTTTATACTGAGTCAATAACAGAGGATTTTGCAACGGGAATGCTGATAGAATCCTCCGGTTATTTGTCACTGGCGATAGAAGAACCCCTTGCAAGCGGACAGACTCCTCATACCTTCAGTGAGCATATAAAACAAAGAACCCGTTGGGGCAGAGGTGTAATCAGCACTGCAAAGAAACTTAAGATATTCAGGAGAAAAGGACTTGATTTCAGGCAGAAGATGAGCTATTGGAGCTCGGCGGTTTACTGGTACTCACCGGTTAAGAATCTGATATATATCCTGTCTCCGATATTCTTTGCTACATTTATGATTCCGGTTTTCAAATGTAACTGGCTGGAGCTTCTGGTGTTCTGGCTGCCTATGTTTGTTGCACAGGATTTAAACCTGCGACTGGTGGGTAAGAATAAGGTTTCTCTTAAGTGGAGTGGCATATATGAAACAAGCGTTATGCCATATCTGCTGATACCGGTTATTAAGGAAAGTCTGGGAATGTCACTTACAAAATTCCTGGTTACTGATAAGTCTAAAAGTGGTAAATCATCCGGAAAGAGTGAAAGAAAGATGATGATACCATTTTTGATCCTTCTGGTATTATCTATAATCGGAATCATCAGAGTGTTGATCATATTAAGGGTTGTGTACATTTTCGAAACACTTATTATTTTATTCTGGCTATCCAGAAATCTATACTTTATAATTCTGGTGCTTCTTATGATAAGTGGAAGAGATGATGATTCAGATGTTGATTCCGTTATCGTTAAAGCAGGTGAACCGGTCACCCTGAAGGTGAATGGAAATAAGAATGAATACTTTTGTATTACATCAACCCTTACCGAGCATAGAATCAAACTTTTTGTGGATGAAAATGATATATGCAAGGTGGGTGATATAACTGAATTATTGATAGAGACAAATGATTATTCAGTGGAATTAAAGGGGATAGCTATAGATGTTCTGAAACTACGACATTCAGAGCATGCAATAGTGAGTGTTGAGATTCTGGATTATAACGGAAATGAAGATGAGTATTTTCAGATGCTGCATGATCGTATCCCGACACTACCGCAATCTTTGAAACATGATTTTGGAATGTTTAAACTGTTCTGGAGAAATATTGTATATCGTATGATAAAGATGATATAACAGAGGGATTAATCTATGAAAACGGCTCTGGTGTGAGTGTAACAGGCGGATTATTTACCATGAACGGAGGATCCATTATAGAAAATACTTAATCAAAGCACTCTGCATAATATCGCGGAGTGCTTTTTTCTTTACACATTAAATCGCGACTGTTATATTTAAACATGACATATAGTTGTCGTGTTAAATGTGATATTATGTAAGTATACTTTTTCTTGAAGCGTATACAGGATGAAAAAGAAGGGCGTAAATCAAGAATGAAGATAGATAGGCTTATCGGAATACTTTCTGTACTTTTGCAGGAAGAAAAAATAACAGCGCCGGAATTGGCTGAACGATTTGAAGTGTCGAGAAGAACTATAAACCGGGATATAGAAGATTTATGTCAGGCTGGTATTCCTATCCAGACAACTCAAGGTGCAGGTGGTGGCATCAGCATTATGGAAGGATATCGGATGGACAGGACTATCCTTACTTCGAAGGATATGCAGGTGATTCTCGCGGGACTCAGGAGTCTGGACAGTGTGAGCGGTAGCAGTTACTACGGACAATTGATGGAGAAGATTCAGTCCGGTTCTTCGGATTTTGTAAGTGGTCGTGATTCGATCCTTATTGATCTGTCGTCGTGGTATAAGGGTACCCTTGCACCGAAGATAGAAGTGATACAGGATGCTATTGAAAATCGTCAGCTAATCAGATTTCATTACTTTGCTCCATCAGGTGAGACAAAACGAAAGATAGAACCCTACTACATTATCTATAAATGGACCAGTTGGTATGTCTATGGTTGGTGTCTAAAGAGAAAAGATTTTCGTCTGTTTAAGCTTAATAGAATGGATAAGGTGACTCGGACAGAGGATACATTTATCTGCAGAAATGTACCTCAGCCGGAGCTTTCATCGGAGCCGAGGAAACCAAGTAATATTGTACTTAAAGCATTGTTTGAAGAAGACACGAAATGGAGGCTTGTTGAAGAGTTTGGACCTGAATGCTATGAGGTGTCGGAAGATGGAAGACTACTTCTGGTCGAAAATTATTACGACATGGAGAATATGGTCATGTGGCTGCTTACCTTTGGAGACAAAGTAGAAGTTCTGGAACCGCCGGAGGCAAGAAATATGCTGAAAAGTGTAGCGGAATCCATGCTTGAAAAATATAAATAAT
>JAILMQ010000005.1 GCA_024692605.1 Eubacterium sp. | reverse complement strand
TTACTTTTGTCTGCAAGGAACAGAACGGAGAAAAAACAGTAAATCTGATTTATGCAGGTGATGATCCGGAACAAAAGAACGGAGTATGGCAAGGGGAGTTTGAGGTTGATGATCAGACAGAGAATGGATTGTGGATAATCCGCGATATCTATGCGCGCGATACTTCTAATAACAGTAGCAGTCATTATAACGCAAATTGGAACTCCGGAGTGATTCCAAATTCAGATCTGTCTGCTTATGATTTTGAAGTCACTTCTCCCGAATGTCCACTCGATCTTACCAATCCGGGTTACAGCATGATGCTGGACGGCACCGGAGCAACGATGACATTTGGCGGAAACTACTATGTCAACGAACTGACAGACGTAATCACGCCTACTGTCAAGGTGCGTTTTGATGCTGAAGATGGCACATGGACAACACTGTCACCTCGTAAGTACACTCTCAAATATGAGAAGAAGATTGGTGAAGACAGCTGGGAGGACTACACATACGATACCTTCGGTGTGGATGAAAGCGGAACGGCCACATATCGTGTGTCTGCGACCGGCAAGGAATCTCTTTACTACACAGGAACAGTCGGTCCTGTCGAATTCAATGTGATAAAAAAATGCAAGGTCACCTTCGATACGCGCGGCAGCTACATCGCACCGCAGTATATTATCCCAGGAGAGAAGGCCAGCAGGCCTGATGATCCGACAAAGAGTGGATGGCATTTTGGAGGGGATTGGTACTCTGATCCGGAACTAACGACAACCTTCAATTTTAATAATCCTGTCACGGAAGATGTTACTCTTTATGCTACTTGGTATGCATATATGGCAATAGGCATATATAACCAATCAAACCCACAGAATTACAATTGCGGAACTGTGGATGTAGAGACAGGGAATTATGATTATAAGGATGTGACAACAATGAACTTTACTGTGCCGGAGGGTGACGTATGGTTTGAAGCGAAGCCTGCGGAAGGTTATAAGTTCAAAGGCTTTTATATAGGTGTTGTGGGTAGTAGTCATTATGTAGAGACACCGTCAGATGAATTGCTGTCAGACACTACGGAATATGCCTGCGATGCAGGAGAAGTAGCTATATGTGCTGTATTCGAATGTGAGGCACATCAGTGGGACGATGGTACTGTGTCAAAAGCTGCAACCTGCAAAGAGGCGGGCACAAAAGTATTCAAGTGCAAAGTTTGCGGAACTGAGAAAACAGAAGAGATAGCCATTGATCCAAATGCACATGTCTGGCAGGAGAAGGTGCAGAAGGCGACTCCAACTTCTGACGGAAGGATATACCGGATATGCTCTGAATGTGGTGAGGAAGAGATGGTTGCTCCGCTTCTAAAGGTCAGCAAGATTAGTCTTGCGGGAACCTCCTATACTTATACAGGCAAGGCAATCACGCCGAAGGTCACTGTGGCTAATTCTAGTGAAGAACTGTCAACAGATGTCTATGATGTGACTTATTCCAACAATACGAATGTCGGAACTGCAACGGTCAAGATCACTCTAAAGGGAGACTACTATGAAGGCACAAAGAGTCTGACATTCAAGATTAATAAGGCGGCTAATCCGTTGGCTGTCAGACCTAAAACCGTAAAGGTTAAATCTAGCAAGCTGAAGAAAAAGTCGCAGATGCTGGCCGTCACCAAGGTAATTAAGTTCACGACGGATGCGAAGGACAAGAAGACTTATACTCTTGTCTCAGTCAGGAAGGGCAGCAAATCATTCAAGAAGTATTTCAAAATCAATAAGACCACTGGCAAAATATCCATCAAGAAGAACAGTAAAATGAAGAAGGGTACCTATAAGGTCAAGGTTAAAGTCAAGGCATTAGGGAATGCCAATTACGATGAGTCTTTGGTCAAGACAGTAACCTTCAAAGTCAAGGTTAAATAGAGGTATACAAAATAATTACCACAGCCAACGGGAACACGGATTTTTCCGCCGTTCTCGTTGGTTTTTTATTTGATGTGTGCTATAATCAATGGATGCGGATTTGATGAAAAGATATGTTTCTATAAATAAGACGATTGGAGCATGAATATGGATATTATTTCGATATTACAGCTTTTCGGTGGAATAGGTCTCTTCCTTTTTGGAATGAGTCAGATGAGTACATCTCTGGAAAAACTGACAGGTTCGGGTCTTGAAAGAATTCTGGAAAGAGTGACCACTAGTAAAAAAAAGGGATTAGGCAAGTTCAAGGGATGGTCCTTTGGTGCAGGTGTTACTGCAATACTTCAAAGCTCTGCGGCTACAACCATCATGCTTGTTGGCTTTGTCAATGCAGGTATTATGAAGGTTGTTCAGGCTATGCCTGTTGTATTTGGTGCCAATGTCGGTAGTACGGTAACAGCGCAGATCCTGAGACTTGGTGATATAAGCGATGATCATATACTTCTTCAGCTTATTAAGCCGGCACAGCTGTGTTTAATCCTTGTGGGACTCGGTGCATTTATTATTGTATTTACAAAGAGTAAGAAGGCAAAGAATGTAGCCGGTATCATGGTAGGCCTGGGCATGCTGTTTTATGGTATGACTCTTATGGAAAATGTATTCGCTCCTCTTAAGGATTCAGCGAGGTTTAAATCATTTTTCACTTCCTTTGAAAATCCTCTTATAGGTATCCTGACAGGAATCATAATAACTGTGATTCTCCAGAGTTCTAATGCTTCCGTTGGTTTACTTCAGACACTTTCTGCATCAGGAACCATTACATACGGAGTGGCTATTCCAATCATTATCGGACAAAATATTGGAAAATGCTCAACTACTATAATAGGTGGCCTTGGTGGTAATAAAAAGGCTAAGAGAGTTGTTGTTGGATATGTTTTCTTCAATGTATTTGGAGCAGTTTTCTTTACACTGATTCTTTGTTTCCTGCATTACCTTCTCCAGCATGCACTTATGGATCAGGTGGTGAACCGAAGCAGTATCGCTACTGTTCATCTTTTGTTTAATCTGGTGACAAGTCTCATCCTTCTGCCATTTTCAGAAAAGATTTCTGATCTTACTGAAAAAATAGTTGGTAAGGATGAAGAAAAGACAACAGACAAGGAGCTTGCAAAGCTGGATGACATGCTCCTTAATACACCAACCATCGCACTTGAACAGTGTAAGGATCTTATTACCCAAATGGGTGAAGCTATTCTGGATAACTATCGTCTGGCAACAGACATGATATATAAGTA
The DNA here is from genome assembly GCA_024692605.1 of Eubacterium sp. GTDB lineage: Bacteria > Bacillota > Clostridia > Lachnospirales > Lachnospiraceae > Eubacterium_Q. The sequence goes on along the minus strand of JAILMQ010000005.1, from coordinate 12,048 downwards.
TGATGAGGCACTGCTTCCAAAGATGGAAGAAAATGAAGCCTTCATAGATAAATGTGAGACAGTGCTTTCGGCTTACATAGTAAGAATCGATCGTAAACGACTTACCAGTGATGATAAACTTACATCTTATGAAATACTGAATTCCATTGGTGACTTCGAGAGAATGGGTGATTATTGTATGAATATCGCCTACGTTGCAAGAGATAAAAATGAGATGGGAATACATTTCTCACCTTCCGGTCATAAGGAAGTTGAGACTATGATAGAGGCTGTTAAGTATACAGTTGAGACAGCGGTTAATGCCTTTATAAATGACGACATAAGTCTGGCAGTAAGAGTTGAGCCTTTGTCACAGACCATTGACAGGATGAAGGAAATCATCAAAGTTCATCACGTCGAAAGGCTGCAGGAGGGCATATGCAGTATTGAAGGTGGAGTTTCACTTTTTGACCTGGTAAACAGCTTTGAAAGAATTGCATCCCATGCGGCAAATGTATCCCTTCATGTTATCAAGAAGGTTCGTAAGGACAGTGACTTTGATGAAATGCACGGTCATGCAAATGATATGCATACAGAAGAATACAAAGCCCTTAACCGTTATTATGAGTCCCAGTATATTGACCCGATCCTTGTTCATCAGGGTGATACTTCATATGAAACGGCAATTAAGGCCATAGATGAAAAGCTGGAAGAAAACGAGAAGACGGAAAAAACTGTTAAAGAAAAGACAGATAAAGAAAAGGCCGCAAAAGAGAAGGCTGCAAAAGAGAAGGCTGCAAAAGAGAAGGCTGCAAAAGAAAAGGCGGAAAAGGAAAAGACAGCTAAGGAAAAAACTGCAAAAGAAAAAGCCGCAAAAGAAAAAACTGCAAAAGAGAAGAATGAAAAAAAGAAAGACGTCAAAAGCGACGACAAAAAGAAAAAAGAAGTAAAAACAGATAAAGTAAAATCAGATAAGAAAAAACAGTAAACAGGGAGAACGAAAATGGAAGTAAACAAAATATCTCAGGAGGAATTCGAATACGCTCAGAATGTGATCAAGAGATTATCGGATTACTATGATGGAAAGGTTGTAGGACAGCAGAATCTGAAGTTTGCACTTATTGCATCCATTATTGCAGATGGACATGTGCTTATTGAATCAGTTCCGGGTCTGGCAAAGACCACCGCAGCAAAAACCATATCTGATGCAGTAGATGGAAAATTCTCAAGAATACAGTGTACACCTGATCTTTTGCCAAGTGATATTATTGGTACTCAGGTTTATAATCAGTCAACCGGTCAGTTCGAGACTACATTGGGACCGGTTTTTGCTAATTTTGTTCTTCTTGATGAGATTAACCGTTCCAGTGCAAAGACACAGAGTGCCATGCTGGAGGCCATGCAGGAAAGACAGGTTACAATAGGTGGTGCTTCCTACAAGATGCCGGGGGATGTATTTATAGTCATAGCTACACAGAACCCTATCGAGCAGGAAGGTACATATCTTCTTTCTGAGGCACAGACGGACCGTTTCCTTATCAAGGAAAAGATCACATATCCTACACCTGATGAGGAAGCAGAGATACTTAACAGAATAGAAACAGGAGTTATTAAGAAGACTCCGGCAGTCCTTTCTATTCAGGATGTTGACAGGATTCAGTCAATTGCAGAAAAGATTTATGTAGATGCGTCGATCAAGAAATACATATCCTTTATTGTTGATGCTACAAGAAATGTTGAGAGAGTTCTTCCGAATGAACTTAGCAGATATGTAAAAATGGGTGCCAGCCCACGTGCATCTATTGCGTTCCTTAAGATTGCTAAGGCAGTTGCACTTATTTACGGAAGAACATATGTTACACCTGATGATGTTAAGCTTCTTCGCCATCAGGTACTGCGTCACCGTGTTGAACTTAACTATGCGGCTATTGCAGATGGAATAAATGTAGAAACTATAATCGACAAGATCGTTGGTGCGATTCAGACACCTTAATACATTTCAAAGGAATCAGACTTAGATTGTCCGGGAGTTTTGCTTTATGGATTATGATTATCTTGCAAAGATAAAAGCATCTATATCTTTGTACACAAGAAAGAAAACTTCAAATATACTGGATGGTGAATTCGGATCTATATACAGAGGTCGGAGTTTTGATTTTGATGACCTGAGAGAGTATGTATATGGTGACAGCGTAAGAGATATAGACTGGAAATCCTCATCAAAAACCGGAAGGGTACTTATCAGAAGATATATTGCTGATAAGAAGCACAATATCCTCTTTGTAGGAGACTGCGGAAGGAAGATGAAAGGAGATACTGATGGGGGAGAGGCAAAGTCAAAGATTGCCCTTACCACCATGGGAACCATTAGTTATCTGGTGAATAATCACGGTGATGATTATGCACTTCTCACAAGCACAGATCAGGGCTATGATTTCAGTTTCTTCCGTTCGGGAAATGTGCATCTGGAGAATCTCATGCTCAGCTATGAGAAATGTCTGGAATACGAGGAATCAAAACCGCTGAATGAAATCCTTGATTATGTGGCTGAGAATATCAGAAGAAAGATGATCATTTTTATCATAACAGATATGGCCGGAGAGGCATCCCTGGATGATAATCTTCTCAAGAAACTTACTGTAATGAATGATGTTCTTATTGTAAGTATAGAAGATGCCTACATGATGGGTGAGAATCTGTTTGATCTGGATGAAAAGGCCTACGAGAATGATTATATAATCCACAATAAAAAGCTTCATGAGATAGAGGTCGCGGACAGAAACAGCAGAAAAAAGAAGTGCCAGGACCTGTATAAAAAATACATGATCAGTTCTGTAAATGTAAGCAGAGAAGGCGAGATTGTGGACAAGATTGTTGAGCTTTTTGAAAAACATAGAAACGTAGAAGGAAAATAAATTGAAAACATCAGTTGAATTACAACCCCCTTTTCAGTATATGATTCTTTGGGTGATAATTGCTCTTGTTTTTATCGCAGCTGTTGTGGCGGCTCAGATATATCTGAGGAAAAAGCTGGGTGACAGATTAAAGCGAGAGAAACAGATAAGACTCAAAAAGATTTCGGAATCTACACTTGAGGGTAAAAAGAAAAAATATATAGGTGAGCTGGTGCTTATCGAGGCAGATCTCAGAAACAGAAAGATTACTGTGCGACAGGCGTACCAGAAGATGAGTCTTTGCATAAGACTTTTTGTGCGTGACGTAACCGGAATCAATGTGGAGAAGTTTACTCTGACAGAAATCCGGAGAGTTAATATCCCGCAGCTTACCCAGCTTGTAAAAGAATATTACGAGCCGGAGTTTGCGCTGGAATCAAGAACTGATGTTATGGCATCTATAATGAGAACAAGACATGTTATAGAGGCCTGGAGGAGATAAAATGCATTTTATATATCCCTGGGTATTAAGAATCGGACTGCCGGTGCTGGCAGTGCTGGTGGTGCTGATGCACATTATCCGCAGGAAAACTAAATACAGAGGTGGTATAAAGGCGGCGAATACATTTTTTGTAAAGAACCTGGATGCTTATAAAACCAGAAAGAATTTTTACAGAGTTATAAGTATCGTGCTGGAGGTCTGCCTTATTACAAGTATTATTTCAACGCTTGTACTTGTTGCAAGGCCATCAAAGAAAGAGACAGTCAACAATGGAACAAAGAAGAGAGATATCTTCCTTTGCATGGATGTCTCTTATTCCATTTATGACCTTAACTACAATCTGGTGGAAAATCTGGAGGGTGTTGTTTCCGGACTTGATGGTGACAGATTCGGTATCTGTATATATAACACATCCACGGTTTTGTATGTCCCTATGACAGATGATTATGACTTTATCATCAGCAAGCTGGAGGAGATTAAGAAGTATTTTGCACTCCAGAAGGAATATATGGAAAAATATACAGATCCTAACACCGGATATGCCAAGTATGACACGGAGGACTATGAGGAGTATACAAAGCTCCAGGAGGAACTGGATTATTATGATGCAGGTACTCTTGTAAATAACTATATTAAGGGAAGCTCCCTTATCGGAGAAGGACTTGCGTCCTGTATGTACAGCTTCCCAAGACTGGATGATGAGGACAGAACAAGAATTATCATAATGTCTACGGATAATGCTCAGGAGGCACTTTCTCAGCCTCTGGTTGAACTTCAGGAAGCAACTGAACTGTGTAAGAAAAATGATATCAAGGTATTCGGTATCTTTCCTAACAGAGAAAACTGGAGCTGGATGAATACATCTGATTACGAAAGTGATGAGGCAGCCTTCAGAAGTGCGGTGGAGGTTACCGGAGGTAAATATTATAAGGAAAGTGAGACACTTTCTGTTGATGATATTATAAAGGATATTGAGCATGAGGAGGCACTGGAAGTAGAAGAGGTTACCATTACAAAGGTAGTGGATAAGCCTATGGTGCCTATCATAGTTCTGGTTATTTCTGTTTCCATTATATTGATAATAGGACTGGTAATGAGATTATGATAACGAAACCTATACTGCCGCTGTTTTTGATAATTCCGATTCTTCTTGTGATTCTGGGATTCTTTATCTACAGCGTGGTAAAAAAACAGAATAAGGTATTTTATAAGGTTCTTGCTATTTTAAGGATCTCAGTAATGCTGTTTCTTGTATTTATGATCAATCTTAGGATCATGGATAAGAAATACGATGCTACTGTGGAGATGAAGAATCTGGACGTGCTTTTTGTAGTGGATACTACCATCAGTATGTGGGCTGAGGATTATAAAAGTAATGATACCCGTATGGAGGGTGTTACAGCTGATACAGAATACATAATCGACGAGCTTATGGGAAGTAACTTCGGTCTTATAAGATTCGATAACAGAGCCCAGATCCTGGCTCCATTTACACAGGATCACGAAACCGTTAAGGATGCATTTTCGACCATAAAGATGCCGGATAAGTACTATGCAAAGGGTACTTCATTAAATGTATCTTATGAGGAAATGAAACAGCTGCTGGAATCCTCTAACCAGAAAGAGGGAAGAATGACCATTCTTTTCTATATCAGTGATGGTGAGATAACAGATGGCTCAGAGCTTCAGTCCTTCAAGGAACTGGAAAAACTTGTGGATGCCGGCGCGGTTCTTGGATACGGAACTGAGAAGGGCGGCAGAATGGAGAGCGGTTATTACGGAGCTTATATGCAGGATCCGGAAACAGGAGAAACAGCTCTTTCAAAGATAGATGAGAATAATCTTAAGCAGATCGCCCAGGATCTGGATATTGATTACATCCATATGAAGGATACATCCAATGTTAAGTATCTTGTGGAGTCCATCAAAAACGGAAGCTCCCTTACTTTGGAAAAATCAGACTCAGTAAGTTATGAGGATACATATTATCTATATGCTATTCCACTTCTCATACTTTTGGGAATAGAAATAGTAATTTTCATCAGACGTGGCAGGATTTAAGAGTAAAGAATTATTGTAAAAGCTTATAGGTTAGGATAATGAGTGAGATAAAAAATCAGGATGACAAACTGAATAAATCCATGACCCGGGAAGAAAAGAAAGCAGCACGAAAGGCTGAGAGGCTGAAGGACAAGGAACGTATTGCTGAAGAAAAGCGTAAGGACAGGGAAGAGAGATTCAAGATTGAGGATCCCATAGGTTTTATGAAGATAATTAATATTATCAGCATAATACTTGTGGTTATTGCGCTGTTTTTTGGTGTAAGATATCTGATAAATATGGCTTTTGTCAGCAGCTATAACCATGGGGATTACAAACCGAAGGTTGAAGAGTTTCTTTCAAAGCTGAATATTCCTGAGGGATATCTTCCACATTATAATGCGGGAAATGCATATTATAAGCTTGAGGATTATGATAGTGCTATATCCTGTTACCAGTCTGCTCTGGATTCTCATCCAACAGAGAAAAAGGAATGTGATATCAGGGTGAATCTTGCGCTGGCCATGCTTCATAAGATAGACTTTGATAACATTGATACAGAAAAGCAGAAGGCAAATGCCGTAAGACAGCTTCAGTCAGCAAGAAACGTTCTTGTTGAGAAGGGCTGTGCCGATCCTTATGGGACAAATGGTCATGATCCTGAGGCAGAACAGCTCAAGCAGGATATTGACAAGATGCTTGAGGAACTTGGTGCGGAACCTGAACCACCTAACAATGAAAATGATCAGCAACAGCAGGGCAAGGGTGGTGATTCTGAAGAGAAACAAAAGAGCCGCCGTGAGCAGCAGCTGGAAAAGGATCTGAATAAGCAGAAACAGAATGCTATGGAAGAAAGACAGGAAGCTGATCAGCAGCAACAATATAAAAATGATAACGGCAGCAGTGGTCAAAGCTCCGGAGACGGAAGTCAGTACGGAGAAGACAGTGATATGAAGTCATGGTAGGAGCGGGAAGACAAACAGGTATGTCTGACCGGTGAGAGGTAGTAAGATGACTGGGAAGAGAAACCAGAATTTAAAATGGGATAAACTTGATAATACAGCTCAGATATTTCCTGTAATAGTCAGGGAAGGTATGAGTAATGTATACAGGGTTTCTCTCACCCTTACTGAGGAAATTGATGGAGAGATTCTTCATACTGCTCTGGAAAAGGTACTTCCGTATTTTGATGTTTTTAAATGCAGCATGAGAATGGGATTCTTCTGGTATTATTTTGAGGAGAATAAACGCCCAGTTCCACCGGTTAAAAAGGAATATACATATCCTTGTATGTATATCAACCCATATAGTAATAATCATTATCTTTTTAAACTTACATATTATAAAAAAAGAATCAATCTGGAAGTGTTCCATGCCCTTACAGATGGTAATGGAGCTATTACATTTCTTAAAGAAATCACTTATCAGTATATAAGACTGAAACATCCGGAATTAAAACTTCGGGATTCTCTTGCAAGTGAAACTTCTCTGGATAAGACTGACAGTTACCTCAGTAACTACAAGAAAAAACAGAAGAAGACCTACACTACAAAGAGGTCAATACTTATAAAGGGTGAGAGGCTTCCGGTTAATCAGTTTGCAATTCTGCATGGAATGATGCCCATCGCTGATATAAAGGCAGCGGCTAAATCCCACGGTCTTACTATTAATGAATATATTGTGGGAGTGTATACCTGGGCAATATATCAGAGATATCTAAGGGGCAAGGTGTCTGATAAACCAATCGTAACAAGCGTTCCGGTGAATCTCAGACCATATTTCGGTTCAGATACCAATAAGAATTTCTTTGTTGTTGTTTCTTCAATCTTTGAACCTCAAAAGGAAGAATATACCTTTGAGGAGGTTCTTGCCATTGTGGCGGAAAGCCTTGAAAAACAGATAACAAAGGAAAATCTGGAAAAACTTTTCTCCTACAATGTATCCAATGAAATGAATATTCTTCTCAGAGCCTTTCCGCTTTTCCTTAAGAAGATTGCCATGAAGCAGGTGTTCAATGCTTCGGCGAAGGCTAATACAACAACGGTTACGAATCTGGGAATAATGAAAACAACTGATCCATATACAGATTATATCGAAAAGTTTCAGGCAATTCTTCCTATGTCCAAGGGACAGAATATGAAGATGACTGTAATCTCATATAAAGAAACACTGGCACTTACATTTAGCTCCTGGATAAAGGAGTCGGAAATCCAGAAGATTTTCTTCCGCAAGCTTACGGAGGAGGGTATCAGGGCTACGGTTGAAACAAATGGAGTATTTTACGAGTAGGTGTTGAAACATATAGAGTTTTTATGAGCAATTGTTGAAACAGATGGAGTTTTGTTATGAGTAGACATTGTAACAGGTGCAACGTGGATGTTGTGGATGAAGCAATCGAGTGTCCGCTGTGTCACGGAGTCCTTGAACTGGATGATGAAGATAAAGTTGAAAATATATCAGATATGGTTTCAAAGTCCTCAACCTATCCTGATGTTACTGTATCGCTGAAGATTATGAAGCTGGTGATCAGAATTGTTATTTTTGCGTCTGTTATAGCAGGAATAACAGTGCTGCTGGTCAACTATCTGACCTTCAATGGAGTGTACTGGTCACTGATCGTTATTGCCGGTCTTGTGTATGGCAATCTGACGCTGCTTTATTCCTTCAGAGACAGAAAAAGTATTCAAAGGATAATTCAGGTACAGATGCTGGCGGCAATAGTCTTACTCCAGATTCTGGATTATCTGCTGGGATCAAAGGGCTGGTCCTTCTCTTACGCCCTGCCGATTCTCTTTGTGGGAGTTGACGTGGGAATGGTAGTTTTGATGATAGTAGGAATTGATGGCTGGCAGACTTATATAATGACCGAGATCGTTACATTTATCCTAAGCATTGTGATCTTTGTGATGAGACTATGCGGTCTGGTTAAAGGATCCTTCTTCATGATCATAGCCATTGCTGTTACGGGGATTATTCTTCTGGGAACAGTTTTGTTCGGTCAGAAGATGGTGGAGAATGAGCTAAAGAGAAGGTTTAAATTATAGATTTTAGTATGGGGAAAGTGAAGCAAACTTATGTCTGGTGATCTTACTTTAAAAGCTAAAATAATAAGGAAGATAGTTGCTGAAGTAAATGGCAGTAAGATGTATAACGAAAGATTTATGGCTAATAACTTCAGCAAAAGTGTGATCGACGATGATTTTAATTATCCGGAGCATCTGGTTCCTGAAAGAATCAGTATGGATAATTTTGAGATGGAAAAGCTTATGTGGAAGGATTCGAAAAGCCGTTGGGCGGTACTGCATCTACACGGTGGCGGTTATGTCGGAGCTTTTAGAAAATCCTATAAGCAGATGGCCGGGCTTTATTCAGAGGTTGGAAAGGGTGCTACAGTTTTATCCGTTGACTACAGAGTTGCACCTGAGCATGTTTTTCCGGCAGCCCTGGAGGATGCTCTGGAAGCGTACGAATGGCTGCTTGATGATGGCTTCAGTTCAGATCAGATTGTAGTTGCCGGAGACTCAGCCGGAGGCGGTCTGGCCATGGCGCTTTGTCACACTCTTAAATCACACTGGCTGCCGCGACCTGCGGGGATTGTGGCTATGTCACCATGGACGGATCTTACACTTAGTGGAAGCTCCTATAAGGATAATTATGAGATAGATCCTGTTTTTGGAAATGACAGATCAGAGCTGATCTACAACAATCCATATGTGGGAGATGCCGATCCCAGAGATCCGAGAATATCTCCGATGTATGGTGATTTTTATGGATTTCCACCTATGCTTATTCAGGTGGGGACAGATGAAATGCTTTATAGCGATTCGGAGATTGTTGCCGCAAAGGCAAGACAGGCCGGAGTAAGAGTGAGGTTCACTAAATACAAAGGAATGTTCCATGTGTTCCAGATGGCAGGTACTCTTATGGAAGAGTCATCAAGAGCGTGGGCTGAAGTAAAGAAGTTCTTTGAAGAGATTTGATGGGTTAATGGAAGGGAGTATAGAGATGCAGAAATTTTATCTTGAGAATATGAATTTGAAGGTAACAATAAATCAGCAGGGAGCAGAAATCTCCAGCATACTGTCTAAGGAGAATGGACAGCAGTATCTGTGGAATGCAGATGAGAGATACTGGAAGAGAAGTGCGCCGGTTCTGTTTCCAATAGTTGGAAGTCTGAAGGACAGTAAGTTTGTTGTGGATGGAAAGGACTATCCTATGTCACAGCATGGCTTCGCAAGGGATATGGACTTCAAGATGGTTAAGCAGGCTGATGGAAAGGAAATACTTTTCAGACTGGACTATAACGAGGATACCTTAAAAAGATATCCATATAAGTTTGCACTGGAAATCAAATATGTCCTTGATAAATATAAACTCACAACTATCTGGAGAGTTATAAATATGGACAACAAGCCAATACATTTCCAGATTGGTGGACACCCTGCTTTCATGTGTCCGCTGGGGGGCAAGGGCGAACAGTCAGAATATTTTTTGAATTTTGATACAGATAAGGATATTACTTATTCTCTCCTCAGCTCCAACGGACTTGTTGAATCAGAGGGAAATGTGCTTAAGAACGATGGAGGTCTTGTAAAGATTGATGAGCATATGTTTGACAAGGATGCTCTCATTGTTGAAGGAAAACAGGCGAGCAAGGTAACCCTGTGTAAGCCGGACGGAATGTCCTACCTTTCAGTTCTTTTTGATGCACCACTTTTTGGACTCTGGTCACCTGCAGGAAAGAATGCTCCTTTTGTATGCATCGAGCCTTGGTACGGAAGGGCAGATAAAGAGAGTTTTAGCGGTGAAATTGACGCCAGAGAATACGATAATTGCCTGCAAAAAGATGAGATATTTGAGGAAAAATATACTATTGAGATAGAAATGTAGTAAAATCGTTACATTTTTGTGATAAGTTTTATTAAAATCGTCAAAAAACCTTGACAAATACTAGTAAAAACGTATAATGAAATGGAGCGTTTTAGTTCAATTCAGGGGGACTAAGATAGCAAATATTAATCGTTTTTTAGGAGGATACTAAAATGAACAAGACAGAACTTGTAGCAGCAATCGCTGAGAAGTCAGAACTTTCAAAGGCACAGTCAGAGAAGGCACTTAAGGCTTTCATCGATACTGTTGTTGAGACACTTCAGGATGGAGATAAGGTACAGCTCGTTGGCTTCGGTACTTTCGAGGTTAAGAACAATCCTGCAAGAACAGGCCACAATCCAAGAACTGGTAAGTCTCTTAAGATCAAGGCTTCAAAGGCACCTAAGTTCAAGGCTGGTAAGGCTTTCAAGGATGCGCTTAACTAATATAGAAGTTATATAGTTACTAAGCTGCCACGTATCGTACGTGGCAGTTTTGTATTTAGTACGTTGTATTCGTGATAAGAATTTAAAAGGGGAAATGTTATGAGACTCGATAAATATTTAAAGGTTTCCAGACTTATTAAAAGAAGAACTATTGCCAACGAGGCCTGTGATGCCGGCAGAGTGTCAGTAAATGGAAAGCAGGCAAGAGCTTCCTATGATGTAAAGGTCGGGGATATTATAGAAATCGCATTTGGAAACAAAACTGTAAAGACCAGAGTCCTTAAGGTTGCTGAAACAGTGAAAAAGGATGAAGCAGCTGATATGTTTGAAATGATAGATTAAGGCTGTTTATATGATGCTACATCAAATTTATACTTGATTATTATGTCAACTTGTTATATACTTGATTGTGGCTGTTTCTATTTTTTATTTTAGTGTTATTGGGTGAGGATTTCGTCATGAGTAATCGCAGAGTAAGAAAATCGAATACGCAGTCCAGATTTGGCCTCGCAGTGGTTTTTCTTGTTGTGGTTATTGTTATTGTTGCCTGCGGAGTAAGGAGCCTTTCTCTTAACAGACAGAGGAAGGAATTAAAGATTACTGAAAGCCATTTGGAGATGCAGATCAAGAACGAAAACCTCAGAACCGAAGAACTTGAGGAAAAAGAGAAGTACATGAAGACCAAGAAGTATATTGAAGATGAAGCGAAGAATAAGCTTGGTCTTGTAAATAAAGATGAGATAGTTATTAAACCAAAAGAAGATGACGATTAAGCAGTTGACGGATAGCCTCTGTTAGCTGCTTTCTTTATCTGTATCAGATTGACTTAGGGTAGTATGGGAATGGATATTCTTTTTGAAAGTATAACTAAATACATTAAAGATAACCACATGCTGGAAGCAAATGATGGCGTAATCGTCGGCTTATCAGGAGGTGCTGATTCCGTATGTCTTTTAAGTCTTCTGGTGAGATATCGGGATTATACCGGGACAGCCCTGGTGATCAGAGCAGTTCATGTTAACCATATGATCAGAGGTAATGAGGCTGACGAAGATCAGGCTTTTGTGGAAAAGCTTTGCCGGGATATGAATGTAGAATGTTCAGTATACACAAAGAATATTCCTGAGATGGCGAAGGAGATGAACCTTACAGAGGAAGAAGCCGGAAGGATTTATCGTTATCAGGTCTTTGAAGAGGAGGCTGAAAAGCTTGAAAAGAAGGCCGGCATATCCGGAGTAAAAATAGCAGTTGCTCATAATAAAAATGATCTGGCGGAAACAGTTATCTATAACATGATCCGTGGAAGTTCTCTTCTGGG
>JAILMQ010000258.1 GCA_024692605.1 Eubacterium sp. | reverse complement strand
ACTACTTTGTATCAGCCATGATGAATAACGGAAGTGTCGTTAATGTTAAATTTCTGAAACTGAAAAGACTTATAGATAAGTTTGCATTGGAGAAAGAAAGATACGGTCTTCAAGATGGAGACAGAGTTCTGCTCATGACACCTGTTATTGCAGACGCATATCTCAGTACCATCATTCTTTCGGCAAATCATCTGACGGTTGTGCTTGCAGATGCAGGAGTTCCTAAGGCGGAGCTTCTGGAACTTATTGAGTCCACAAAGGTAAGCGCAATCTTTACAGATGTTAAACGTTTTCCTATTGTAAGCGAATATAAAAAGGTTCCCATATTCCAGACCTATAGCTTAAACAGAAGCTTTTCCCTTTTGCAGGAGGCGGAAGAGCGATGTGAAAAATATGAACCAACACTTGATACCATGGCTATTATATTCTCCTCAGGAACTACCTCCAGGATGAAGGCAATTCAGCTTTCCTATGATGCTGTTATAGCCAGCACGGAAAGAAACTGGGAGATAATGGATCTGAATTCTAAGCAGGTTCATAAGCCATGTCTTATGGTATTTCCTATGAATCATATATCCGGGTTTGCCTGTGCATCAGGTATGTTCCTCAAGGGACTTCGTGTTGCTACAGTTGAAACTGTCAGCTCTGCTGCTCTTGTTGGAGCTATTAAGATTTTTGAACCTGTAGAGTTTGGTATGGTTCCGAAGGTGCTGGCGATATTCATTGATAAGCTGGAAGAAGAGCTTAAGAACAGAAAAATGTATGGAATGTATAAATCATTTCGTGGCATTTCCGGTTTCTTCAGAAAGAAGCTGGGAATCCGGGGAGTTGGAAGGTTTATTATGAAACCTTTCAGAAAGGCGCTTTTTGGAAAAAATATGTACACTGTATTAAGTGGTGGTGCGCCTTGTATTCCTGAGGTTACCTCAGCTATGCTGGATCTTGGAATCAACTATATAGTCAACTATTCATCCACAGAGTGCGGCGTGCCTATCCTTGAAACAGATAAGAAGATAAACGATTGTCTGGACTGTGTGGGAAATGTAAAGTCAGATAAAAATGTTGAGATAAGGATCAATAATCCGGATGGAAATGGTGTTGGCGAGATATATGTTAAGTCACGTTATACAATGATCGGATATTACGGCGAACCTGAAAAGACAAAGGACGCATTTGACTGTGAGTGGTTTAAGACCGGAGATAATGGTTATATAGATGACAAGGGATATCTTCATATTGCCGGCCGAAGCAAGGACAGCATAATGCTTTCCAGCGGAAAGAAGATTGCACCGGATGATCTGGAGAATCTGCTTCTTCCTGTTATAGGTCTGGATATACCATTTTCAGTGGTTGGCGTTCCCGATGATGAAGCCGGCAGCGATAAGATTTATACCTTTGTAGAGGGTGAATATACTGCAGAAGAGCAGAAAGAGATAAAGGATAAGATTTATAAGTGGCAGCGTGCCGAGGCGAAGCTTTATCCTATAGAGGATGTCTGCTTTATAAAAGAATTCCCTAAGACTTCCATAGGTAAGGTCAAGAGAGTAAAGCTTAGAGAACTGGTTCAGGAACAGGCAGCTGATAAGGAAAATGTAACTTCCGGTGAAGCTGCAAAGAACAGTTCTGATGAGATACTGGAAGGTGAGACCTTGGTAGATAAGGATGCAGATGTTTTATCCAAGGTAAATGAAATCGTTATGCACCATGCCGGTCTGACGGAACCTCTTACAGGATATGAATATCTCATTGATGAACTGGGTATTGATTCTCTTACAATGATGGAAATATGTACTGAGATAGAGAGCCAGTTTGGTGTGTTTATCGGAACCTATCTCAAGGTTCTTCCGAATACAATAGAAATTGCTGAATATATTAAGGATCCTATCTTTGTATCTAAGTCGGATAATAAGAAGATGGTGGATCTTAAGTTCAATGCATTTGAATTCCCAAAGCAGCGTAAGTGGATTCATAGATATGCATTTAAAAAGGTGGGCAATTGGTTCTTTAAGCATCTGGATGTAGAAATAATCGGACTTGAAAATATAGATCCGAAGGAGAGCTACATATTCTGTCCTAACCATCAGACCCACGTTGATGGACTCTGGGTTTGGACTGCAATGGGAGATAAGAGACCACCTATTGACAGCATAGGATGTATGGCTAAAATGGAACATCTGGATACTGCTCAGACCAGATTTATGTTAACCACTCTTGGTGGTATCCCGGTTGACCGTACAGGTAATACCATGGACTCCTTTAAACGTTCTATTGATTTTATCAGGGAGGGAAACAGCTTCCTTATTCATCCTGAAGGAACAAGATCAAGAGATGGTAAGCTCGGTCCGTTTAAATCAGGAGCAGCTTCCATGGCAATTGAATCGGAAACAGATCTTATACCGGTAACACTGGATGGTGGACTTGATATATGGAGCTATGATATGAAAAAACCTAAACCAAAGGATAAGGGTGGTAAGAAAAAGCACCTTAGAATAATCTTCGGAAAACCGATATCTTACATGGCAGGAGATGCAGAGGAAATAACAGAGCTCCTAAGAAATGACATAGCTATGAATCTGGGAGAAAAATAAGGTTAATCTTTCTTATTATCCAGGTAGTGGTTTAGTTTACATTTAACCTAAATAATGTTATTCTGTTATAGTTGGAAAAAATAATTATTCAGAGGTATATTATGGCTGATCCGCATAGAAAAAGAGTTGTTTTGGTCTTAAGAATAGTAATGGTAATAGTGCTTCTTTTGATAATAGCACTTGCCGGACTGATATTTATGTATCTTATGAATCATGGTAATAAGAAAAAAGCAGAAGAGGATTCCACAGTTACAGGTGCTGACTTTTCGAAGGTGGAAGATGGCGACGAGATAGCGGATATAAGTGGAATGAATATTGTACCAAATGGAGATGCTGCAATATCAAAGGACAGTTGGATGTCCGGAAAGAAGATATATAAACCGGAAAGAACTGATTCCACCATATCTCTTCCGGCTGCTGATCTGAGTGTGTTCCAGCAGGCTATAGAAGATACGGAAGGTGCCGATGGTTCTAAGCCCGAGGATGGTGAATCAAAGGGACCGTGGGAGGATGTTACTCTTTCTTTAAACAGTGTAGAAGGCTCCATGAATTATTCTGCTCCCGGAGATCCTGTAAAGACTCAGCAGATGACCAGTACATATATGATCCTTGTTGATTTGGATGACGAGTCCATAGTCGCTGAAAGAGAGTGTGAAAAGGTAGTAAGTCCTGCCTCCATGACAAAGATCATGACAGTTCTTACAGCAAGAGAATTTATAGATGAATCAAAGCTGGATGATACATTTGTTATAACAACGGAAATCACTGATTATGTTGATGACAATGACTGTAGCGCCGTAGGATTTCTTCCGGGTGACGAAGTTACTGTAAGAGATCTTCTGTATGGAACAATTCTTCCGTCAGGAGCAGACGCTGCATTGGGACTCGCTGAATATTGTTGCGGAGATCAGCAGACCTTTGTAGATGTGATGAATGAAAAGGTGGCTGAGCTGGGACTTTCGGAGACGGCACATTTTACAAATGTTGTTGGCGTGTATAATGAAGACCTTCACTGCACTATGAAGGATATGGCTATAATTCTTGGAATGGCAGTACAGGATGATCTTCTGAGGGATGTACTTTCAAAGAGAACCTATGTGACAGAGATTACCTACGAAGAACTTGATCTTCCTGATGGAATCGAGCTTTCCAACTGGTTCCTGAGACGTATAGAAGATAAGCCGATGCCGGGAAACTGTGTAGCTGCAAAAACCGGATTCGTTGATGAGGCAGGCTGCTGTGCCGCAAGCTACTTTGAAGCTAATAACGGTAAGAGGTACATATGCGTAACCGGTAATGCCTTCAGTTCATGGCGGGCGATTTACGATCATGTATCCGTATACCGTTCCTTCATTCCGGAGTCGTAGAATATAAAATTTAATAAGTTTAAAAAATTGCAGGCATGGTTCATCGGTAGAATATCAGCTTCCCAAGCTGAGGAGGCGGGTTCGATTCCCGTTGCCTGCTTTTATTTTTATATTATTACCATTCGCACCATATTAATCTCCGTTTACGACAAAAAATACCCTTCTTTAATTTCTTGATGTAATATAAAATCATACAAAATGCATCTGATATGATATAAAA
>JAILMQ010000209.1 GCA_024692605.1 Eubacterium sp. | reverse complement strand
CAAGGGCAAGACAAATGGCGATGGCAAGGTTCAGGCTGGTGAAACATCTGTAACAGAGCTTGGTACATTTACAGCTAAGAGCGACAAGGCTGCAGTTTATACTCCTTCAGAAGCAGCTAAGAAGAAGGAAAGTGTTGTCATTCCTGATGCTGTAAAGATTGATAGCAATGATGTTCCTGTAACAATCATCGATAAGAATGCATTTAAGGGTGCTGATCTTAAGTCTGTAACAATCGGAAAGAACGTTACAACTATATCAGAAGGCGCATTTATGAACGCTAAGAAACTTGCTAAGGTTACTTACAAGGGTAAGGCTGTTACAACAATCGGAAAGAACGCATTTAACGGAGACAAGGCTCTGAAGTCTATGGATCTTTCAAAGCAGAAGAAGCTTAAGACTATTGGAGCAGGTGCGTTAAAGAATTGTAAGAAGCTTAAGACTATAAAGATCTATGCTAATAAGATTAAGAAGATTAACAAGACAGCTTTCAAGGGATGTCCAAACAAGAAGACAACTAAGGTTATCATCTATGCAAAGAACAAGACGCAGTATAACAAGGTTGTAAAGATGGTTAAGAAGGCCGGACTTAAGAAGGCAAAATTCAAATTCAAAAAGGCTAAATAATCTTAATTCTCTTTTCATTAAAAGGGTCGGAGGAGTTTATCTCCTTCGACCTTTTTTCCTGGTTTTATTTCGTGTAAATGTAAAATCCATCTATTATTGGTGTTGCCTTTTTGCCGTTCTTTAAAACCGGAACAAGTTTTACATAGTAATTTTTATAGCGAATAAGACTTGAACCATGGACTTTTTTAATAGTAACAGATTTTCCGGGTTTTACTTTGGCTTTGGCTTTCTTAAAACCGGAGTTACTGCTTGTTGATGTATAAACATTGTAATATTTTACATTTTTAATTTTTGGAGTTTTTACTTTGACAATTCGTTTATTATTGACCAGCGACTTATTTAATGATGAACTGAATACAACATATTTCTTAACCCATTTACCGTATTCTCCGCTTTGAGCCATCGTTCTGTAACGAACCAGATAAACTTTATTGTAAGAAAAATTGTATAGTCTATAGCTCGAATAGAAGCCTTCAGCATTAAAATAAACCGTTTTACCGTTGTAGCTGCATGCCTGAATCTGCTTTCTGTAGGTATTAGGGAAACTAAGATTGATTTCTCTATCTCCCGTTGAGTATGATGTAGCAAATACAGCTGTTGAATAAAGCGATACAAGTAATAGGGCTGTCAGAAAGAGTCCTGTAATACGCTTAGTCAACTTAAAACCTTTATTCTTTTGTTGTTTTCCCATATAAAATACCTCCTGTCATATGAGATCGAACTCTGAAAAATTCGATATATCTTTATTGAACCAGTTATTTAGTTGTCGGTGCACTAACTACAATGATATTATAGCATATATAATTCAAACTATGAACAGTTATAATCAAAGAATTATTTCATCGTCTGATTTTTTATAGTTTAACTGGAATGTAAAGTGATTCTTTGGTATAATGCCTTGGGAGTGGTTTATCTAAATGTTATATTTAGGGATTTTTTATGAATGGAGGTACGATATGGAATGGAGTAGTCTGGATATTAAAACAACAGCCAAGCTTCTGAAATGGTGTGGTGAGCAATACGCCGGAAACCCAATGCTGGTTTTCGGAGAACCGGGGAATCGAAATGCCATCACTTATGATGCATTTTATGAAAAGGCGCGTAAATGTGCTTATGGTTATGTATCAGAGGGATATGATGGAGGAAAGAAAATAGCGCTGCTTGGCGAAAACAGTGCACAGTGGATATTACATTTCTTTGCAATTACTCTAAGTGGAAATGTGGCTGTTCTTCCGGATAAAGCACAGACACCGGAATTTCTGGAAAAACTTCTTAAGCGTATGGATACAGCCTGCATAGTACGCTCAGAAACCTATAAGGATGAAGGGGATGAGATTGCAAAAGCTCTCGGTATTGATTCGAAGTCTATGACCTGGGACGAGGTTGATGAGATACAGGTACCGGAGGATTTTGCCCCTGAGATAAAGGAAGAGATGCCTGCTATCATTGCATTTACGTCAGGTACAACCGGTGAACCTAAGGGAGTTGTTATTTCACACATAAACCTGATTTCTGATGCGCTGAATGGTCTGGATAAGCTATCTGTTTCCGGAAGCACGGTGCTTCTTCTGCCGTTACATCATATGTATGGAATAGGTACATGCTTTACCTGTTCATTACTTTCCGGAGTAAAGATATGCATCAACAGCAGTCTTCGTTATATACCTCAGGATATGATGGAAATCAGACCGGATTATCTGTGTGTTGTACCTGCTGTGATGCCAAATATGTATCCTGTATTCGGAGCAATGAAGAAAAACGGGCTTCCGATTCCTAAAATGCTTCTCAGCGGAGGTGCTCCTCTCAGCATAGAATGGACTGAAAAATATGCTGCTCTTGGAATTCCTGTTTTCGATGCTTTCGGAATAACCGAATGTGCACCTGGAATTGCTATAGGTCTTAAGCCTGCTCAGGGTGGAACTGTGGGACTTGATCCTATCATGGAGGTCCGCATAAATGAGCCGGATGATAAAGGCTGTGGTGAAATCATAGTCAAGGGTCCAAATGTTATGCTCGAATATTATGGACAGCAGGAGGAGACGGATAAGGTAATAGCTGACGGCTGGTTTTATACCGGTGATATAGGAAGGATGGATGAAGATGGAAAGCTCTTTATAACGGGACGTCTCAAGAACCTTATAATTCTTTCAAATGGTGAAAATGTAGCTCCTGAGGAGCTTGAATCTGATCTTGTCAGAAATCCCATGATTGAAGAGGTTGTCATCCGTCAGAGTGATGGTGAGCTTGAAGCAGAAGTTTATCCGGCTGATATCGAGAATTTCGATGATGAAAGAGAAAAAGCTATCCGGGCTGAAGTGAGTGAGTGGACCAGACAGTATCCGGTATTTAAGAGAGTTACGAAGGTTGTTTTCAGAAAGGTTCCTTTTGAAAAGACAACGACGCTTAAAATAAAGAGGTAACAGACCGGATGCGGTTTTAATATATTTAAAATAGTTTTAATACATTTAAAATAATAAAAGAAAGAAGAGGATTATAAAAATGGATGAATTAAGAGAATTTCTTGTAAAATACACTGATGAGTTCGAAGCTGATGAGATAGATGAGAATACAAGCCTTGCTGATCTTGGAATCGATTCAATGAAGCTGTTCTCAATCATTGCTGATTTTGAGAGTACATTTGGCGTAAAGGTTTCTGATAAACAGCTTGGCGATCTTTTCTCAGTAAAGGACCTTCTTAATATAATCGAAAATAAATAATATTCAGGAGATGGAATATGAAAGAACAGAATGTTGCAAGAGGAATAGCTATTCTGGGTGTTCTGGCTATACATCTGGTTGAGGTTAATTCGGCCGCAGGTGTAAGACATGAAGATTCCATAGTTGATTCTTTTTCATTTATACTTCCTATGTTTTTTTTTCTGGCGGGTTATACCTATAGAGGCGGGAGAAAGTCCATAAAGCTGGATTATAAGAACAAAGTGTGGAGTATGTTTAAATACTTCTTTAAGTACTTTACGATTATATGGGCGCTGTATTCAGTGGAGGTTCTTATAAAACAGGAATATACAGTTATTGAATGCCTGAAAGCTTACCTGACAGAATTTTTCATTATACCGAGAACTGTTCTTCAGGAACTGCTTCCGGGAATATATGTGAGTACTACATTTCACGATATCTTTATAGTCACCTGGTTTGTATGGGTTTTCATGGAAAGTATGCTGCTTCTTATTCCGCTTGAAAGGCTTACCAGAAAATCCGTTCGTGATGAAGTGATAGTAATTCTGGTAACCTGTCTGGCTGCGTTCCTTATATATCTTCCGAACTGGCACCTGCCTTTCCATATGCAGATAGTTCCTACTATTACAGCGGTCATGCTGATAGCGCATCTTTTGTGTCGTATAAAAATATATGATAAGATTGTCGCTATGAAAAAGCCACTTGGACTTATAATAATGCTTGTGGCATTTGCAGTGGGATTCTTTGTGCTTTATTTCGTAAGTGTAGGATATCTTTCGTGGGGAGCCCTGCAGATCCAGTATGATCCGGCAACTGATCAGAATGTTGTGGTAACATCCGTTCCTATATGGCTGATGGCTATGGCAGGAATGATACTCACACCCCTGCCGTTTACGTACTTTTGCAGGGGAATAGGAAAGATTCCGGTAGTTGGAGATTTTCTGTCATACTTTGGGATTAATTCCATGGATACGATGCTTTTGCACGTGTTTATTGCATTTACCCTGTGTAATATTCTGCCGCTTAAATGTGCCAGACAGCTTATAGGTGTGAGCGATATTACTACTTCAGATATGGTAAAATGTTATATTACATTTTTCATAACAATTGTTCTCTGTTATCTGTGGCCTAAGCTTAAGATGAAGCTTATGAAATGGAACATGAATAGAAAGGCTAAGCCTAAAGCTGCAAATGGATAGCTCTAAAATAATACTCTTAAATAAATGGAGGAAAGTTAGATGACAATTTCACAGATCGGTATTGTTGTATCTATTTTTGTCTATCTTGCAGGAATGCTTGTAGTTGGTTTCCTTGCATCAAGGAAGACAAACGATGTCGGAGATTTCTATCTGGGTGGACGTAAGCTGGGACCATTTGTAACAGCTATGAGTGCCGAGGCATCTGATATGAGTTCATATCTTTTGATGGGTGTTCCGGGACTTGCATATTTTTCAGGTATAGCTGATGCAGGATGGACGGCGATAGGACTTGCAGTGGGAACTTATCTTAACTGGCTTTTTACAGCTAAGAGACTTAGAAAATATACTGCAGAGATTGACGCAATCACACTTCCTGAGTATTTCAAAAAGAGATTTAAGGATAAGCACAACATTACACTTCTTGTTGGTGCGATTACAATCATAGTATTCTTCGTACCTTATACAGCTTCAGGTTTCTCAGCTTGTGGTAAGCTTTTTGCTCAGCTTTTCGGAGTTAATTATCAGCTCGCAATGATAGTTTCTGCAATCATTATTGTGGGTTATACCACAACAGGTGGTTTCCTGGCTGCTTCTACAACAGACTTTATTCAGTCAATAGTTATGAGTATTGCTCTTCTGATAGTTCTTTTCTACGGAATCAATCAGGCCGGAGGCTGGAGTGCTGTTGTAGATAATGCAAATCAGCTCAAGGGTTACCTTGATATGAGTGCTACATTTAACAATGCAACAAATGCATCTGATCCTTATGGCCTTTTCAATAAGATTACGATGTTCTGCTGGGGACTTGGATACTTCGGTATGCCACATATTCTTCTTAGATTCATGGCTATTGAGAATCCTGAAAAACTTAAGCTTTCAAGAAGAGTTGCTTCTGTATGGGTTGTTATCTCTCTTGGAGTTGCCACATTCCTCGGAGTTGTTGGTCGTGCAATGACAGAGGTTGGAGCTCTTGATTCACTTATTGAAGATCCTACATCTGCTTCAAAGGCAGAGACACTTATAGTTGTACTTGCTGATCATATATCAAAGAATGGATTTGGTTATGCACTTATCGGTGGACTTATAATTGCCGGAATACTTGCATCAACAATGTCTACAGCAGATTCACAGCTTATTGCTGCATCCTCCGCTGTTTCAGAAAATATTATTCAGGATGTATTTAAGATCAAGCTCAGCGATACAGCAGCTATGCTTACAGCACGTCTGACACTTGTTGTCGTTGCAATACTTGGTGTTATTATTGCGTGGGATCCAAGTAGTTCGGTATTTAATATCGTTTCCTTTGCATGGGCAGGCTTCGGTGCTGTATTCGGACCGGCTATGATGATGTCACTCTTCTGGAAGAGAACAAATGTGCATGGAACTATAGCAGGAATGATTTCTGGTATGGTAATGGTATTTGTATGGAAATATGCAGTTCGTCCATTGGGCGGAGCATGGGATTTGTATGAACTTGCACCTGCATTTTTCGTAGCTCTTCTCGTTATCATATTAGTAAGTCTTATTACACCTGCACCAGATAAAGAGATTACAGATACATTTGATAAAGTAATGGCTAAAGAAGAAGCTTAATGAAA
>JAILMQ010000191.1 GCA_024692605.1 Eubacterium sp. | reverse complement strand
TCGCCTTTAATGTAAACTTATAATTGTGACCTTCTATAAGCGTCATTCCTGCTTTCTGATATTGTGGCTCCCAGGCATTTTCTCCCACTTCTGTTATATCTATTGTTGCCTTACCATCAGATACCACTGCACTCGCTGATCCTCCCCATGAAGAATCAAAGGAATTACCTTCGAATACATCCACTCCTTTTTGAGAAGGTTTAGGCTTATTCTTTTTCTCTGCTGTTGGATATATGGAAAGCATTCCATCGCTTACCTCAATGTTATCCTCCATATCCTCTTCGCCAACGTACCTCTGAAGCTCTTTGTTTACCCATCCCGGCTGATGAGCCTCAACATTCCAGTCTTCAAGGTTCAGTTCGTCACCATCAAATTCATCATGCCATACAAGCTTATATCCCTCATCGGAATAATCCTTTGGCTGTGAATCAGATGACACGGCATTTACACTCATAACAGGACCTATGCCTGACATGGTCATTGCAAATGTCATCATAAGAGCAAGTGCCTTTTTAGATGTTTTTAGTTTCCTATTAATCATCTTATTCTCCTTTCCTTTTTTTACATTCTGTCGTCCTTTGATGCATGGGCAGATTCCGACCATACATCATATTATGTTTTTAATGTACAAAATAATTTTTCCACTATATATCGTTTTAATTCCAATTTTATCGTTTTGATGTCTAAATAAAACACAATAAAAAAACCATGATTTATCTATATAAAAATCATGGTTTTTCTTATAATTATCCAATGCAAAATGCTATATAAATATGAATTCAATTTCTCTAAACAAAACTATCCAGTATCGGAGCAAGGCCGTCATTATTATTATCCGTCTCTGTCACCATACTTGCCACCTTTTTAACCGATGGTTCTCCATTTGACATGCCTATGGATATACCTGCCGCCTCCAGCATAGATAGATCATTATCCGCATCACCGGCAGCAATGGTATGATCCTCTCTCACATCCAGGATTTTCCTCAGCATCTGAAGTGCAGAGCCCTTTCCGGATCCCTTTGGAATAAGTTCAAGATAAAACTCACTGGAATAGAAGGTATCAATTCTGTCTGCATATTTTTCCAGCACCACTTCTCTGAACCTTTCCATCTTATCATGATCCTCAAGTTCTATTGCGAGGATCTTATACGCAATACCATCCAGAAAGTCCATAAGATTTCTGGCAATAATAATAGGTGTCTTTATTATCTTACGATAGAATGCCATGGATTCACTGAACTCTTCTATCAGAATAAACTTATCATTATAGGTCTGAACATGAATCCCCATATCCCTTGCAATATCAAACACATCCTCCACGATATCAAAATCCAGCCCATCTCTATGTATGATTTCCTTTGCATCCACATCGAAAATCAGTCCGCCGTTAAAGGAAACTATGTAGCAGCCTCTCAGCACATTCAGTCCCAGCTCCTCATAAACTTTTGTGGCACTGGTGATATCACGTCCCGTGCATATGGCAAATGTATTGCCCCGGGAAACAAAACTTTTAAGAGCTTCCAAAGTCTTCGGAGTTATCTGCTTTACATCATTTAATAAAGTTCCGTCCAGATCAGACAGAAATAAGTATTTATTATTTTCCTGCGTCATATCAATCTCAACTTTCTTTTATATTTCCCGGCTTGTCACTTGCAAAAACAATTGCTCCTAAAACAAATGGCACTACCATGCTGTAGAATCTGTAAAGGATTACAACCGTGGCCGCTGTGTTTCCGTAAAGAGGGGCAAAGAGCAGTGACACCACAAACTCCAGGGTTCCCGCCCCTGCAGGAGCAACCATTACCGTTCCTATCATGTTGGACACAGCCATAAGAATGATTGGAATTATCATATATTTTACCACATCTATATGCGGGTCTGTCCCTGAAATTTTCGCCAGCTGTGCGGCGTAAACCGTGATTCCGGCCACACTGTACCACAGCAGCATCTTCACCATTTTGAGAAATGTAACTCTGACGCAAAGTGATTTATGCGCCCAGAATGAAAGCCCGGCTTCGTTGAAGGAATATATCTTATCAATTATTTCCTTTGAAAGATTTATGATTTTCGAGGCATCCTTTCCTTTTTTAGATCTCCCAAAAAGCTTCGGAACCAGTCCGCCTTCCCCAAGAATCTTCTTTATTATAAAAGCAAAAAAGTCTGCTGCCTTTCTGACTGTTGCAGCCAGAATAAGAATAAGTACAATTCCCAGAGCAACCAGGGTTCCCAGCACACCCCACTTGGCATATTCATTTACAGTGCTTACACCTGATACATATAGAATTACAAATCCTGTAGCCCCAAGAATAGTAATACCAAGCTTCTGGTATGCATACTGAATCAGGGTAATACCGGTGGATCTGCCGGGATCTATATCATGCTTCGCGATATAATACACCTCTGCAATTCCACTGAGAGATCCCAGAGAAGCCAGCTTATAAAACGCACAGTAAAGACCACATTTAAACGCTTCCCACCAGGTCATCTGCCTGTCCTCATACATGGTCATATCATGTATGATCCTGCCCTCAGTCACAAAATGAAGGATTGTGGCAAGCAGGCAGAGAATTGTCACCCAGAAAGGAAATTGTTTAATCTCTCTGAAGGCATCTGTTATCTCCTCATTCTTCCAGAAGTACACGATCACCAGAATGATGATTATTATAATCCATTTTATTAAGTTACTGATAAGATTAGATTTTCTGCTTTTTTTCATAGTAATTGAGTATATCTCATTTCCACGTTTTTGCAAAGTCAAAAAAACGGGACAAGGGTATAAACCCCTGTCCCCTCATTAGTTTAGATTATTCTTTATAATCGTATTTAAGTACTGTTACTGAAAGTGGCGGAACATCTATTGTTATAGAATTCTTCATTCTGTCGGCAGGTTCTGCCACAGCTTTTATGGACTTCTTAGGTCCCATGTTTCTACCAAGACCGCCATACTTCTTGTCATCAGATGAAAGGATTTCCTTATAAGTAGTTGCACATGGCACTCCGATCTTATAATCCTTTCTTTCAACCGGAACAAAGTTACAGATAAACATCAGCTGATCCTTAGCTGTCTTTCCTCTTCTGACGAAAGCAACTATTCCGCTGTCAGCATCATCAACCTTGGTCCACTCAAATCCCATAACCTCATTATCGTTGTAGTACATAGCATCATACTTTGTATAAAGATGATTAAGGTCCTTAACATACTCCTGAATGCCCTTATGCTTAGGATCATCCAGCAGGAACCAGTCAAGGGAACGAGCCTCACTCCACTCACGAAGCTGTCCGAACTCCTGTCCCATAAAGAGCAGCTTCTTTCCGGGATGTCCGGTCATGAAACCATAGGCTGTACGAAGGTTTGCAAACTTATCAAACTCAAGTCCGGGCATCTTATTCAACATAGAACACTTTAAGTGAACCACTTCATCATGAGATATTACTAAAATGTAATTCTCCGCATAAGCATATGAAAGTGAGAATGTAAGTCTGTTATGATTAAACTTACGGAAATATGGATCCAGCTTCATATACTCAAGGAAGTCATTCATCCATCCCATATTCCACTTAAACAGGAAGCCCAGTCCATTCATGTCTGCAGGAGCTGTAACTCCCGGCCATGCTGTAGACTCCTCTGCAATAAGGTATGCACCAGGATTTCTCTCTTCCATAACAGTATTGATATTCTGAAGAAGCGCGATAGCCTCGAGGTTTTCCTTGCCACCATCCTTATTAGCAACCCACTCTCCATCTCTCTTTCCATAATCAAGATAAAGCATTGAAGCAACTGCATCCACACGAAGTCCGTCGATATGATACTTCTCAACCCAGAAAAGAGCATTTGAAGTAAGGAAGTTGGAAACCTCATTTCTGCCATAATCGAATATATATGTTCCCCAGTCAGGATGTTCACCCTTTCTTGGATCAGCATTTTCATACAGAGGCATTCCATCGAAACGTCCCAGTCCGTGAGCATCTCTTGGGAAATGTGCCGGAACCCAGTCAAGGATAACACCAATTCCCAGCTTATGCATATGATCTACGAAATAAGCAAAGTCCTCAGGAGTTCCATATCTTGAAGTAGGAGCAAAATAATTGGTAACCTGATAACCCCAGGAACCATCAAACGGATATTCTGCAATACCCATAAGCTCGATATGAGTATAACCCATATCAATAAGATATTTTCCTATCTCCTCTGCATATTCTCTGTATGTAAAGAATCCGAAATCCGAATCCTCTATTCTCTTCTTCCATGAACCCAGATGACACTCGTAGATAGACATTGGCTGTTTCATTCTTGCAACTCTGTCCTGCTTCTTTCTCTTTGCCATCCAGTCATCATCAGTCCATTTGATCTTACTGATGTCAACAACAACATTTGCATTATCAGGTCTTACCTGATCCTGATTTCCGTATGGATCCGCCTTATAAAGGATGTCGCCATAACGGGTAAGTATCTGGAACTTATAAACCGCTCCGGGAAGCACATCAGGAATAAAGAGTTCATATACGCCTGACACATTATGAATCTGCATAGGATTCAGTCCGCCATCCCACATATTGAAATCACCAACAACAGAAACACGTCTTGCATCCGGCGCCCATACTGCAAAATAAGTACCCTTTACACCATCTATCTCCATTGGATGTGCACCCATTTTGTTATACACATCGTAGTTCTTTCCTTCTGCATAGAGATACGCATCAAAGTCAGTAAACTGTCCTTCAAATGCATAAGGATCAGCTGTCTCAACAGTAGTTCCGTCATAATACTCTGTCACAAAACGGTAAGCTGTTCCTTTATATTTCTTCTTAGGGAAATATATTCCATAGAAACCTTCTTCACTGATTTTCTCCATAGGAACAGATGTTTTTCCCTTTGGAGTCTTTATTGAAACACTCTGACTATGCGGCTTATAGCATGTAATAACCTGACCATCCCCATAATCATGATTACCAAGCAAATGCTTAGGCGCATTTATCTTTCCATCAATCAACTCATCATATAGTATCCAGTTAATCCAATTCTGTAATTTATCCTTCATGCAACACCCTCCCATGTGATAAAAGAGATAAAAATCTCTGTTTTCACGATTTAAAAATGGGACAGAAGGTTAGACCCTCTATCCCATTTAGTTTACCATTTTAGATTGTATATCGCAAGTTTATAATAACTATGCAATCTTGTTTACTGCAACAGTAAGACGTGAAATCTTACGAGCAGCTGTATTCTTATGATAGATACCCTTTGAAGCAGCTTTGCTGATCTCTGCAACTGCAACCTTGAGTGCCTCTTCAGCCTCAGCCTTGTTGCCAGCCTCTACAGCAGCCTCTACCTTCTTAATAAGTGTCTTAACCTTGCTCTTAATAGACTTATTTCTCATCTCTCTCTTCTTGCTTGTAAGAATTCTCTTCTTAGCAGATTTGATGTTAGCCATTTTTACATTCCTCCGGATTAATTCATTCTCTTCTAAAACTAAACTAATTCTTTGATTCTCTTATCAGGTCAGCCGTCCCTGACAAAAAACCAAATCTCTGTTCCCGGTTCCACTTAGCCAAGACACGTCAGTACAGGTTGGACACCCTGTTCCGGGCATATGAAACCATATCATTTGCTGTACTTAAACTACAGCAAACGATATGATAACAAAATCCGTTGTACTCGTCAATAGTTATTTTTTATATCCGGCTTTCTTAACTAATTTTTTTTATCTCTTAAGAACTGCCTTTTTCTTCTTAACTGCCTTTGCGTATTTAATCTTAGCTTTTTTGTTTATTCCCATAAATGCCTTGGAACCGATTTTCTTAACAGCTGTTCCCTTAAAGGTAACTGTATAGTTCCCCTGACTTTTATTGAAGTTTACTCCAATAGGATATTCTCCCGGTTCTTCTCCGGGTGAACGGGTCATAGTATAGCTGATCAGCTCCTCACTATCGCCATCAGCAAGACCACTTACCTGAGCTTCAAATTCAGGATCTTCATCACCTTCATATTTACTCATATCAGATGGTGTAACTGTAACCTCTTTCTGAGTTGCGATAAGATCTTCTTCCAATATATATGTAATTCCTTAGATACTCTCACGATTCTTTATATTCTCTACTAATTCGGAATAAGAATCTACCTTAATACTGTCTGTATCATCAGCAGCCTCTGCCCTGATAGGACTTAACACAAACACAAAGCATAATACACTTAATAATAATGTGACTGTATTATGATATAATCCTGTTTTTTTGTTCATATCCAACTCCCCCTATATTTATTTATCAAACGCTTATAACTATTCATATCCTGCAATCAACGGACAGGTTTTACAACGATACAACAGTCATATCTGCGTGACATGAATTGACACAGATAGTTTTAAAACAGTGCCTACGATAATTCATGAAGAAGTATTACTATTCAACTAAAAGCTTTTATAGTTTATATCATGGATAAAATAATTGTTTTTATCCATAAAAGGCTTTATAATAGATAGAAATAGCCCACCGGGACTATCCTGTCTGGGTAAAAACATATATTTACGGAGGGTGTTATGGCAAAAGAAATTATTAATCTGAATGATATTAAAACTTCTGACTATATCAAGGGTGCTGTTACTGCAACAGGTGTTGTAATGATTGCGTTTGGAATTAAAAGCTTTCTGGATGCAAGAAAGCTCAGGAAGATGAACGAGATTCCTGTAGATGAAGAGGAAGAATTTGAAGAGTATAAATCCTATAAAGAGCATAAATATCATAAGAGTCATTTTAAGAAAGTCAGAAAGGGAATTGCAGGGGTTATTACAGGTGCTATCGTAACATGTGCCGGAGTTCTTTCATTTACATCTGTTTCTGACAAGGTTATTACAAAGGTTAAGGATTCTTTTGATATTAAGAATATCAAAAGTATTGATATTGGCGAAACCGTTAAGAAGCTGAACTGGATAAGAGACAATATAGGCAAGATTGATAAGATATTTGATACAATCAAGGATATTACTGTTAAATAAAAAACCGGGATGATTCCACTTGAGAATCATCCCTTTTTATAACAGATTTATTATCAGATTCTCTGCTGCATTTACATCTGTAAGGCGTCCGGTTTTAACAGATATATCAGCCTCCTGACATCTGTCAAGTGCTTTTATCAGTTGACTATGTTCATAGTTCCTGCATATAGATATATACTTTCTTGCAACAAAATCAGCACATTTCATATATGACATTACACGTTTTACATCGGCATTCTCGGAAAGAAGCTGACTAACCTGGATAAGTATATTATACTGTCTTGTTATAAGATAAATTATAGTCATAGGTTTGGTTTTCAAAATGCATAAATCATTATATAAGGAGATGGCTTTTCGTCCATCTTTTTTTGATATGGCTTCACACATATCGAATATCTTATCTTCCACGGGATTGGAACAGATAACCTCAACATCCTTATCAGTAATCTCCCCTCGCATCATGCAGTAATCATGAAGCTTTTTCGCTTCGTTCTTAAGGGCATTCATGTCATTACCTATGACAGAAATCAGCTTATCAGGAACATTTACCCTGACCTTTATACCTCCGTCCGCCAGAATAGCTGAAACCCATTTGGTAAGAGTTTCAGTATCCGGAGTGGAGAATTCCAGACAGGATGCATAGTCTGATTTATTAAGAGATGTATAAAGCTTCTTCCTTTTATCAACCTTTTTCTCACAGAAGATAAGAACATTCGTATCGCCCATCTGCTCAATAGCAGAAAGCAGTGAATCATCTGATTTGTCAAAGATACCGCTGTCTTCCACTAGCACTACCCGATAATCAGCTAAAAACGGCATAGTAATAATATCGCCTGTAATGGCGTCGACACTAAAGTTATCAGCATTATAGGAGCTGAAGTTCATAGTGTCGCCATCATTTACAAGAGATTTAACGAGCATATCACGGTACTGGTTAACAAGATATGACTCCTCTCCGTAAAGAAGATACACTCTTGAAAACCGTTTTTCCGCAATATGACTCTGAACTGTCTTCATAGACTTTGAAGTTGGATTCTCTTTTTTTCTGTTATAATAGGCCATGGTTTATCTGACAGTTATCTTAACTCGTTTCATTACGCCGTTTTGTGCATAACCCAAAGGGGTCAGACCCCTTTGGGTTAGTTTCAATAATTATAAATCCTTTTGAATATAAATACAACTTTAATTGATTCTTAAGTTTCTTGTGGATTTTTATTTTACTCTGATTTTTACAACTACGGTCTTGCTGCCTGCATTAAACTTTTCATTTCCGGCTGCAGTTACTTTAATCTTCAGTTTATAGGTCCCCTTCTTAACACCCTTCTTAACAGTAATCTTTCCTGTCTTTGCCTTTACCTTAAGGGTATTTGCAGCCTTAACAGTCTGTGACTTGCCATCATCCTTTCCGGGATCGTCCTTCTTGCCCGGATCATCCGGACCTACAGGATCTACAGGAGCCTGCTTTTCTTTCCATGAAGCCTTTACTGTCACATCGTCTGTAACATCAATTTCTGTTTCTTCAGCTTGTACTTCCTCAGAATCTCCCACAAGCCATCCGGCAAATTCCATATTCTCCGGAGCTGTAAAATACGTAAAAAAAACATTATTAAGTAACTTGCCACAATTATTTACACATTTTCAAATATTGCAATAACCAAGTTTCATTTTTAGCATTTTTATCATTTTGCGTATTTCTTTTATATTTAATGGAAAAACATTTGTCTCAAAGGTATATATAAGGGAATCATGCTGAAATAGTCCATTTGATTCATAATTTCTGATTTTAAAAAATGCATTATTTCTGTACTCAACATCATCCATCATTCCAAAATGTTCCCAGTAAATCTCTTTTCTGTTTCCAATATCCAGCAAAGTGAAGTCCGGATGGACAACCCCCGAGCCAAGCTTAACTGGCTTCTCGTAAAGAAAAGGTATCCCCACCTCATCAAGCATATCAGCAATAATAACCTCTGACTTCGAACGCACCCTCAGATTATTTCTTGCGTAAAACTCCGGATAATCCTCTTTGAATCCAAGGGATTTATATTCCTGGGTTAGCCAGTTATCGATGTAAGTTTGGTCTGAAACAACAGGTGATTTTATAAATTTTCTTTTACCCAGACTCATCTTTTCTTCAGTATATGTAAATGGATTATCAACCCAAACTTTCTCAAGCCTTTTCATTTTTTTAATTCTATCTTCCAAAACTATTCGAAGATTATCATAATACTCCACTTGAGAAAGCAACTGCGCTTGTCTAATATTCTCTTTTTTTATGTATATACCATTTTTATCCGTTCTATCAGTTCTTAAAAAATACTGATATCCATTGTTATGTCTCACGGCACGAAGCCTGACGTTTGAGGGCACCTTATCTTTCAGTTTTTCAAGTTCACGAGTAGTAATTCCCAAATATTTTTCATAGTATTTAAGTTCCATTTCAATATCTTTTCTTTTGATCATATATTATAACCTTTCTCTTTGTTCGATTAATTGATTTTCTTATTGTTTGTTTTTTTGTTTTAGCTTCCGGCGGCTATGATTTTAGGCATTTTCCTTTTTTTTAGCCGTTTTTCCTTAATTCGCTCTATGTTTTAGCTTCCGGCGGCTATGATTTTAGGCATTTTCCTTTTTTCTTAGCCGTTTTCCTCAATTCACCTCCTCTTCTACTATACAAGCTTAAGCAACACATATTAGATAACAAAGGAGTTTATATCCACACTCCAGTCATCTCATCCTAATAACAACTGCACCGTCTTGATCTGTACGAAATATCTTGCATCCGGATGCTTCCAAGCGTTCCAACGTTTCTGGCGAAGGATGGCCATACATATTATGCTTCCCACACGATATTACAGTTATATCCGGATTATAAGCTTCCAGTAGTTCCTCAGAACCGGAATACTTAGAACCATGATGGGGACATTTTAGAATAGTTGTTTTTCCGTCACCTAAGTTTTCTGCACTACTTTCCGTCATCCTATCACTAAGGTTTTCTACACCTCTTTCCAGCAACCGCTTCTCAACCTCTATTCCAATATCACCTGTGTACAAGATATCCATCTTGTCATTGCTATACTTAATTACCAGTGAGTAATCATTTCCTTCATGTTCCACCGGCTCATCTACGCCTGGATATAAAACCTGAAATGTCCCCTGCACTCTATCGCCTTTACTTAGCTCTAATAACTGTATTTTTTCGTCAGAAGATTGTTTTTTCTTTCCTTGTTTTGTCTTTCCTTGATTTTCCTTACCTTGAATTCTCTTGCCAGTCTCCTCGCCATTGACTGCACTTTTAATTCTTCTGAAGTTTTCGTTATCAAGGGTCCCCTCAGCTACAGCCACATTACCTATCTTAATGCCATATAATTTCCTGTTTTCCAGGAGATATGCAATTGCATTCATATGGTCGCTGTCCATATGAGATATGAAAATGCAATCTATGTTCGACATCCCATAGTACTTAAGTGCAGGGATCAAAGAATATTGCCCAACTGTTTCATTTGAAGAGGATCCTCCATCAACTATGAAGTTTCCAGCTGCAGAATGAATAATTGAGCCATCCCCTTGTCCTACATCAAGAAAAACCACTTCCATTCTACGTTGATTAATCATCCTAGTAACAGATATCAATGTTGTTATGAATAAAACACATCCAGCCATATAAACCAGCATGCCTCTAAATCTTTTTCGAACCTCTATAATTCTCCTGTTTTCGGTACCACCGATAAGTCTTTTTCTTTCCTTCTTAGGTTTTGCTCCATGTGTTTTGCTTCCCTCGCCACTTTTCAACACCTTTCTTTTATGCTTCACAAATCCAATCCAGCTTCGTCTGTACTTTATATATGAATACAATCCATAGACAAGGCACCCGAGAAAACTGTAAACCAAAATCATTTCCCAGACTTCCATATGTCCGGTAATAATTACAGATCCCGGAATTTTCAAAAAGAACTCACACATATCTTTATATAGTTTTAGAATAAACTCACATACCCATCTGAATATGTTTAAATCTATATTTGTACCTGTATTTCCAACTGGCGTTATAAACGAGATTAATAATTCAATAAATGGATTGATAACTATCGCAATCACAGCCGTAACAATCACAACTGTAAGTAATGGGATTACCAGAAAATTCAAAAACATAGAAATGATCGGAACCTCGTAATAGCTTCTGATAATAAGAGGAATCATCCACAGATTTATTCCAAGGGATATCATCACCGAACTCACAAGACTTTTCATCATTCCACGCATTCTTTCAGGAAGCATCAGAAACCTTTCCCTTTCAAAAATAAGATTGTAATAAACTTCACCTGTCCATATTCCCATAACTGCCATAAAACTCATCAATGTTCCTGTACTTGTAATGCAATATGGATTTATGACCACCATGATTATCAAAGCCTCCATCATGGTAGTAGGCACATCCGGCGTCCGCTTTACCAGAAATGCTATCTTTGAAACTGTGATCATTATCACTGCACGAAGGGTCGCGGGCGAAAATCCAGTCATTAACCCAAACATATACACTGCTATGATAATAATGATTTCTGCCACACTTTTTCTAACTCTCACCAGACGTAAAAAGAAACCTATTGCTCCGGCAATAAGTGCAACATGAAGCCCTGAGATAGCAAGTATATGTGCAATCCCACTTCTCTGATACAAACGCTTCACTTCACTGTTCAAGTTAGTCTTGTCACCTAGAATCATTGTTTTTAATATTGAAGATGCTTCTTCACTGAATACATTTTCTATTCTTTCAGCAAGCATGCATCTAAACTTATATAATCCATTCACGAGATAATTCTTTTTTCCTGTATTCTTAATCAGCTCAGGCTCAATAGAATATCTGATTCCCTTTCCGTCATAATACTCTTCCATATCGAAAGCTCCCGGATTGGTACCACCTTCGATTGTTCCAACTGTTCCCTCAACTAGAATGTACTCTCCCGGCTCAAATTCTTTTTTCTCCTTTCTGGACTGAATTTCCTGATTTTCCCTTCCTGACTCAGCTTCCTGCTTATTCCTTCCCGACTCAGCTTCCTGCTTATTCCTTCCCGACTCAGCTTCCTGATTTTCCTTCTTTATATAGATAAGCATCCTCTCGTTGCTGCATTTAACTAGCAAACGAGTTCTGCTTTCAGTTTCTTCTACGCCGTATAGGTACATTTCTCCTTTGATTTTGTCGCCTTCGTTAAGAACTAATCGGCTGTGATAAAAGCCATAGCCCCACATCCACCCGAAAATAAGGCACAAAAAAAGCACCAAATCCGTGCTTTTTTTTATTCCGCACTCGTCCCTGATGCTTACCATAATCATAATTCCCAGTATTGCTACCGGTATAGCATATAAACTTTTTTCCTCAACAAGCCGGCACAGAAGCTCCCCAATCACAAAGAGACCTCCTACCGTAAGAAGTGGTCTTTTCAAATAATAATTCCTCCAAATACAATCTACTGATCATAGACTTTTTGTTTCATAAGTATTCTCACTTAGCATTGATAAAAGCCATGTATACTTTTATGAATAAAACTATTGTATCAATATTTTTATTATCCTCCCTTTCTTTTCAAATTTCAAGTATTAATTTTTTATTTTTACTTATCTTTGCTTTGGCGGCTATGATTTTAGGCATTTTCCTTTTTTCTTAGCCGTTTTCTCTCATTTCAGCTCTTGTTTTAGCTTCCGGTGGCTATGATTTTAGACTTTTCCCTTTTTTCTTAGCCGTTTTCTCTCATTTCAGCTCTTGTTTTAGCTTCCGGCGGCTATGATTTTAGACTTTTTCCTTTTTTCTTAGCCGTTTTCGCTTGATTTACTTCTTGTTTTAGCTTCCGGTGGCTATGATTTTGGACTTTTGCCTTTTTTCTTAGCCGAACACTCCACCAATGCCATCAATCATCAGCTCCATCAATCCTCACTTATATCATCTACATAATAGAATGAGCTGTCGGTGTAGGTAGCTGTTTCGACTTCTTCGCCATTTACGTTCTCCAGAGTTATTGCTATATCATTAACATCCAAACTTTCTACGCTCTTTACGATTGCAGCTTTATTAAGAAGTATCTGTTCCTGCGTAAGCTCCTGCTTTTCAACTACATAAAAGAGTATGTTGCTATTCTCATCGACTGTGAATCGCTCGATGTTAAAGAATTTGCCTTTGTTTAGCTGTTCTGTCACTTCTTCAAGGGCAGCAGATATATTATCAGGCTGTTTTAGCTGATAAACATCCCCATCCGGTTTTACTGCTGTACCTTCAACATGATATATCTGAACTGTACCGGCAGTCTGCGCAGTGGTGGTTTCTTCTTCAGCATCTATTTTTTTACTGTTCCCGCATCCGCATAAACAGAAGACAGCTATTAGGATTATCATTACATAAAAAGACTTTATTCTATTGTATTTTCTATCATTTTGCATTTTTACTCCGACTTATTTTATTTTGCCTTTTTTGAATTTACTTATGCTTTTCTTATATCAGCTGGTTTTTCTGTACTTTTTTCCGCACTTTTTGCAGGACTTTTTACCGGACTTTTTTCTGCACTTTTTGCAGGACTTTTTACCGGACTTTTTTCTACGCTTTTATCCGCAGATTTGTCTGAATGTTTTTCACCGGCCTTCTCTTTTGCAAGGGACTTTTCGGCTCTGGATGTTTTTTCCTCCGCTGAACCGGATGTCAATACCGGTGCTACCGGTTCAGGAACTGCTGATGCAGCTGCCTTTACCTTAGCTTTGTCCTGAGTAAGAGGAATCTTGACGGTAAATGTGGTTCCTTTACCGGACTCGCTGTAGAGCTTAATGGTGCCTCTGTGGGCATTGATGATACTTCTGGTGATGGATAGTCCAAGACCTGTTCCACCTGTATCTCGGCTTCGTGCCTTATCAACTCTGTAGAATCTTTCGAAGACTTTGTCTTTTGCATCGTCCGGAATTCCGACGCCGGTGTCGGATACTTTGATGTAGAAGTATTTGTGGTCGGCGTTCAGACTTGCTTTTACAGAGCCGTTATCTATGTTGTATTTAACTGCATTTTCAACAAGGTTTGAAATAGCAAGAGAAAGCTTGACCTGATCCACATCGGCCATAACTTCTCTGAAGCTCTCGTACTCAAGACTTATGTTTCTCTGCTTTGCAAGAGGATTTACAGTCTTGATTATTACATCCATCATCTCGTTGATGCTGCTTTCCTCAAAATTCATCACGTTATTCTGAGAGTCTGTTTTTACGAGAGTAAGCAGGTCATTTATTATCTTAGTTTCTCTGTCAATCTCATCGACTATATCCGTCATGAATTCTTTGTAATCATCAACCGTGGCGCCTTCATTCTGTGTGATTGATTCAGCCAGAACCTTCATGGAAGTTATAGGTGTTTTAAGCTCGTGGGACACGTTTGATACAAACTCGGATCTGGTCTGATCGATTGTCGCAAGCTTTGAAAGAATCTCATTATAGCTTTCGGCAAGGCTTTCAGTTTCGGCAAACTTCTGTGATGGAAGTCTTTCCTGAAGGTTACCCTGACTGGTGTGCTGCATCTGCTCATTTATATCATTCAGATCTTTGACTGATGATTTTGAGATGGCGTTAATAAGGAAAACATCCATCAGGAAAACAAACATACTGATGATGCATATCACATAAAACTCTTTTTTCATGTGATTAAATGTAGATTCCAGGCTGGCCTTTGAAACAATAGCTCCTATTATCTCCCCGTCAGTAATAACCGGCTTGATAACAACAACCTTGTGCTCAATCCTTTTCTGAACAGCTTTTGTATTGCCATTCATTACATTCATGACGTCATCGTTGATGATGTAAGTGCCTTCCTTCACTCCGGCGGTATCCTTAACCACTTTGTAGTTTCTGGAAACAAGAAGGATTCTTCCTTCAACGAAGGAAGCATTTTCATCAAACTTCTTGCTTAAAGCCTCATCATTTGATATTTTTTCCAGCCTGTCCTTATCCAGACCAACAATAAGTCCTTCTGATCTTCCCACGGTTTCCCCCATCCTTCCGTTAACAAGGCTCAGGTAAACCAGATAATAGGACGCACCAAAAACAATAGCTAATGTAATAAATATAACTAACAGCGAATGTAATAATATATGAGACCTAATGCTTATATGCCTCTTCATAGAAAATCTCCTGTGCATTTACCGGTGGTTTTGTATGGCGGACATATTTGTAGGTTCCGTCCGGATACATTTTTCTTGCTTTAACATTATCTGACATAAGCAGATTAAACATGTCTCTTACACGGTCCTTAATCTTTGGATCATAAAGAGGAGTTGCAACCTCAACTCGTCTGACAGTATTTCTTGTCATGAAATCTGCAGATGCGATATACATTTCCTCCCGCTCGCCCTTTCCGAATATATATATTCTGGAGTGCTCAAGGAATCTGCCTACGATGCTTATTATCTTGATATTATCTGTCTTGCCCTTGATACCCGGGTGCAGACAGCATATACCACGAATGACCATCTCGATCTTAACTCCTGCCTGGGAAGCCTGGATGAGCTTATCAATGATCTTCTTATCTGTAAGAGAATTAATCTTAACTCCGATATAG
>JAILMQ010000123.1 GCA_024692605.1 Eubacterium sp. | reverse complement strand
TCTTCAACACGTTCTTCAGATTTTTTTGCTAATCTATTCAGTGCTCGAATCGTCTTTTTTGAGTCATTCATTACACATGTCACATTTTGCATCCTAGTACAATCTAACTTTGCCTTTTCACATTCGGCACGTATTTTTTCTTTATTTGCATGTGCTTCATCCTTTTTGTACTCTAAAGCCACTCCTGAAATTATGGTACCAACTACCAAACCGCCTAAACCACCTAATGCACTAACTCCAGTAATTATGCCAGTAGATACTTTTGCAGAACTAATAATTGAATAATCAACACTACTAATACTTTCATTAAAATCTGAAATTTCATTTTTCAAATCTACTTTTGATGATATTTTAATTTTTTCTGTTAACTCATTTGCTTTTTTAAATGTTGTAGTATAAATATTTTTCCTTTGACTAATCAATCCATTATAAGCTTTTTTAGCCTCTTCATTGGTACGTTCTATAATTTGTTTTGTTTCATCAATCATTCTCTGAGATTCATTATTTACGCTCTCTATTTCTTTCTTAGAATCTTTTATTACTGATTGTCCAGCTGCAGTAAAAACACCACCAGCTGCAACCGCCGCAAATATTAATGCTGGAATCATAAACTTCTCCTTTTCAATTCTTTACACAATTTATAATTCAAATCTATATATTCTTCATATGACATTACATCTTTAAAAAAAACATATCCTTTTTCAACATTACAAATATCAGGACGTGTATCGTATATTTTACAAAGTT
This sequence comes from Eubacterium sp., assembly GCA_024692605.1. Classification (GTDB taxonomy): domain Bacteria; phylum Bacillota; class Clostridia; order Lachnospirales; family Lachnospiraceae; genus Eubacterium_Q. The sequence continues at coordinate 11,216 of JAILMQ010000123.1, read as the reverse complement.
TTGTTTGAAAATCATAAAACTTGCATACACCTTTTCCATTATCAAGTTCTGACGCAATACCACCTATATTTTGACAACATAAACCACATTTATCACACATAAAACTATTCATTTATAAAATCACCAATCTTGCTATATAAAGCTAAAACTTCATTTACAAACTTTCCTAATTCTGTAACATCAGTTTCCGATAATCCAATTTTATTTTGAATATCTATTAATAACTCCTTCTCAGATTGATCATAATAATCATCTGAAAAAGCGAGCCCTATTAACTCGAACATCACTATCTTTTTCAGTCTTTTATCTAACTCCATATCAGACAATATTTTTTCAACATCGTCTGGGTAATCCTTTATTTCTAATTCTGCTAATCCTAATTCAAAATTATATTCTTCTAACATTCGCTTTTCGCTTTTTTCAATTTTCCCATCAATAAATACCAACTTATTTGCCAATTTCCAAAATCCATTCTTTTGAGTATTGTTTAATTCTCTTAAAAACATATTTTTACCTCCTCATAAGTTTTTTCAACTACCATGCTTAATTCTTTCTGATTCATTTAAAAAAAAACATCTACCAATGGTAGATGCCCATACATAAGCTGCAGCTGACTACCATTTTACAGGTTCTAGAGCTTTGCGTCACAGAGTTTCCTCTGCTTTGCTAATCATTATTCAGCGTGACATTCACTAAATGTCATCTGCAGTTAGATTATATCAGATAATCATATTGTTGACAATCACTAAATGTCAACCTTCTAAAAATCAATTATAATTTTATGACTAAAACGAAAGGGCTTAATATGTTTATTAATAAAACAAAGGATGGTAGAAATAATATCTGCGGTATCTTTGTTGCCTACTACCGAAAACAAATGGGTATTTCTCAAAGAGAACTGGCAGACAAACTACAAATCAATGGACTTGATATAGATAAAAACGCAATCCAACGTATAGAATCTGGTCAAAGATTTGTTACTGACATAGAAATTATAAAGCTATCCAATGTTTTAAACGTCTCCTTTCAAGAACTACTTAATTGTAATGAAAAATAAAAACAATACAAATATCTAACTATTCCCGCCGGCCTTGTAGTTATATACCGGTTTGATAATCTTATCAATTTTAACTGTATCTTTTATTACTGCAGCTATATCTTCTATCCCTCTATAAGCAAAGGGGCTTTCGTCCAGTGTATCTTTGTTGATGCATATGGAATATATTCCCTTCATTGCTTTTTTGAAGTCGGATACTGTATGATGTTCTGCTACTTCTGAACGTTTGTAGATCCGCCCCGCTCCATGGGGTGCTGAATAATTCCAGTCAGGATTTCCAAGGCCTGTTCCAAGGATGATTCCATCGCGCATATTGATGGGGATGATAACACGTTCTCCTTCTCTGGCGCTGATTGCACCTTTTCGAAGAATGGGTTTTGTCTCATCTGAGTTTCTATCCTCAACTCCTGAAAAGTCAACATAGTTGTGGATACAGGTAAATGTATCTTCCACCTTCCACTTCATTCCGGTTACTATTGAATCAATGATTGCATCTCTGTTGAGGCGGGCAAACTCCTGAATAATCTTGATGTCGTGCAGGTAATCCTCCATCAGTTCACCAGTGAGACAGGTCATTTCATAAGAAGCATAGCCCTGTTTTTTCATCTGCATTTCCTTCTGGCCTGTTCTTAGATAGTAATCTGCAACCTCCATACCAAGATGGCGGCTTCCGGAATGTACCACAAGGAATACATTTCCTTCATCATCTTTATCAATCTCAATAAAATGGTTTCCACCTCCCAGGGTTCCTATACTTCTGCTGGCCTTACGGGCATTGATTCCCTTGCTGCATCTTAGTTCTGACAGGTCGATTTTGTCAGCATATTTATGCTCCTTCTCACGGATCCTTGGACCCACCGGAACATTTTCTCTTATGACTGTGTCCAGTTGCTGAAACTGAAGCCCCTTGGTTTTAACCTTTGCCATTGTCATTCCACAGCCGATATCTACGCCAACAAGACTTGGCAGAATAGAATCTCCCACAGTCATTGTGAGTCCGATTGTTCCTACCTTGCCCGGATGTACATCCGGCATAACTTTTACCAAACTACCTTCTGCACTTGGATGATTGCATATCATCTGAAGTTGTTTTCTCGCATATTCCTCAAGTGCATAAAGTTCATTCTCCACCGTGTAAACGGTAGCATTTGTATATTTTCCGTATATTGTAATCATAAAATAATTCCTTCTTTCTGTTTAATACATTTCTTTTTTCCATTGATCGTACCTGTCCTTATCTCTCTGCCTCTTTTCTCTTACAGACGTTTTCTTCCCTGCACTCTTTCGAGGACGGTACTTAGGACAGTTCTTGCACTTCTTTAAGTCTACTTTTACAAATCCTTTTTTACATGTTGCATCCTTACACACGTAATAGATGCAAGGTTCTATTCTATCTTTCATTTTAATTTCCTCATTTCTTTCTTTGCTGCAAGCATAGGGCTCTCCTTGCAGAGCACGCAAAAACACCCCTTCCGGTGCCATATTTGCAGCACCAAAAGAGGTGTTAGTTATCCTGATATATTAAGTTGATCAGCTACTATCTCACCGAAACCTCCAGGACAACTAATGCCTCATAATTACTTATTGAATTGTTAATACTAGTTCTTCGCATTTTGTCCTCCTTTTCGTCTTGGGTTAACAGTTACTGAAGTCTTTCACTTCCGGGAGATTCGTGCTATCTCCAATTTCGTAGTATAATCATTTGAAAAGCATAAGTCAAGCCACTATCTGTATTCCGCAAGGCATCTTCCGCATGGAGTATAACCCTGTCTTTTTAAATCAGCGATGGTACTCTCACATTCCAGCTTATTATGATCTGCCATATCGTTTACACTTCTGCAGTCAGGCAAATGTATTTTCCTCGTATTTGTATTCAAGATAAATGTCATAGTCCTTTTTTCAAAGTCAGATACATTATCATCATTCTGCGTTGCAGCTTCTGTTGTCACCGATGAATCTGCTGTGGTGTTTTCCTCAGATTTCTTTTGAGCACCTTCATCCTCAGAACGCTTACTGTCTCCGGTTGCATAATCAATGTCTATCCCCGGCTGTATGTTATAGCAGAACACATTGAAGCATATATCTTTCCCACCATCCTCAACTGACCAGGCTTCCATCTGCACTCCTGTGGCAAGAAGATTGTCGCCTTCGAAAACCGGAGTTACTCTGTACAGAACATGAACGTCATGTGCCCTTACATAATCCAGAAGCTTAAGCTCAAATATCTGCATGGTTTCCTGATTCAGATATCTTGTTCCGGTGATGAGATTCTTTTCGTTGGCATTCTCACCTGCAAGACTGTAGGCAATGAGGTGGGACCTGTTGTAAAGATAATTGTCCTCGATCAGATCCGGATACTTAATGGTGTGCCAGCCGGAAGGTCTTATACCACCAATCTCACCACGCTTTTCAGTCGGCATTAACTCCTTACAGATGTTGGCAAATGCAACTCCACACCTGCCCTTTGAGTCCAGATTGCTGTATTCCTCAAATGCATCTGTACGCTTCTTTTCTTCATCTGTGAAGGAAGGAATATTATTATTCAGAACTACATATGCATCGCCGGAATATTCAGGGATATCAGAGGCTGACGAAATCTCAGAATTACCCGAGGTACTTCCTTCAGTAGTACTTTCTGTATTACTTTCAGTGGTATTCTCTGTATTAGCTTTTGTACTACTTTCCGTAGTACTCTCAGTAGTTGTCTCTTTTGTTCTTTCCTCCACCTCCTCTATAGCGCGGCCACTATCTTCACCATCTGAAAAAGTGCAGCCAAATAAAACAATTATCATGACTGCACATAAACATATTGTTATTATTTTTTTCATTTTATCCATTCGCAAATCCACGCCTTATCTTTACATTCTTTGGTGCCTTTGCTTTTCTTATCATTTTCCTATACTTTTTCAATTTCTTCTTAGGAACATAAATCTTGACTTTTTTATTTATTCCTTTAAATGCATTCTTACCAATAGTCTTCAGCTTATCAGCCTTGATGGTTAACTTTTTGACCTTCTTTAATTTCTTAAATGCATTCTTTCCGATACTTGTAACTGTAAATGTGCATCCAGCCGATTTGATCTGTTTCTGAACAGTTATCTTCTTACCCTTTTTGTTATAAGGAGATACATATGAAAGCTCACCACCTGTAATCTTTCCATTCTTCATAGTAAGCTTAGTGATCTTATATATACCATTTCCTTTTTTATCCGTGATCTTAGCACCAACCTTTAGCTGGTCCTGCTTATCATCCTTGCTATCCTTATTCGTATCAGGCTTATCAGACGGAGTTATCGCTTCATATACCGCAGTAAGCATCTTTTCTCCGGTGCTTCCCTTTTTGATGATATATTTATCTGTCGGGATTGAACCATTTTCATCTGTCCATCCCTTAAAGGTAAAGCCTTCTTTTGTAGGATTATTAAGTACTATATCAGGAGTTTCAATATTGTAGGTTGTCGGATTGTTAAGAGTCTCCGGGTTATCAACACCTATATAATATATAGGATACTCTATAAGTCCAAGCTTGATATAAACCGCGATATTCTCCGCATAATTTGCTTTAGAAACTATATCTTTAACCGAGAGAATAATAGTATCATCTTCTTCAGGTTTGATAAATTCTTCGTCTGAAGGATCCAGCTTCCAGCCTTCTACCTTATAGCCCTCATTTGCCTTTCCGATTACATTTATTGTCGTGTCATATTCTACATATGGAAATGAGGAGTATATTTCTTCCGGATGATCAGCATCATATACATCTATGCTAAAGCTATTTGGCTCCCAAACTGCGTACAGCGTAACGGATTTGTCAAAGTCCGTCAGATTATTTGCCAGTCCTTTATCCAGTAAATCCCCCTCCTGGGTGTTAATGGTCTTGGTATATGGCTTTAGGCTCCAGCCGGCAAATGTATAACCCCGGCGTTCAAACTTGTTGGCAGTAAGATTCCGGGCAGTACCATAATTGAACTCCATATCTGCCATGGTTCCGGTTGCATCTTCGGCATTTTTATCAAACTTAACCGTGTAATTCAAAGTTTTCCAGTTGGCTTTAAGTGTTATAGATTCCTGATAAGAATATGGCGAATTAATCGTTGCTCCATCAGTAGCTTTTTTTTCTGTAGAATTAATAGTATAGCTCCAATAGTCAAGCTCAAAGCCTTTCTTTTTAAATGCACAGGAATTTAGTTTAGTGCTTGATGTATAATCAAAAAGCTGATCCGGCATCGTACCAAAAGCCTCATCATCATTTTTATCAAATCTGATAGCTATTTTTTTAGGCTTCCATTTGATACTGAGATTCAATAAATTCTTTTCCTCAAAACCATCTGCGCGTAACTTATTAACAACTTCATTATAAGTAAAGCTCTTCTTTGTTAAAGGAAAGTCAACCTTATCATCATATAATTCAGCATCACTCATTGATCTAACTGTATAAGTACTATTAGGATAATATCCGATTACCCACCCTTCCGGTTCATAACCGGTATACTCACAATATGAATTTTCATATATTCCTCCAGGCTGTATATTGGGGGGTGCTATTTTATCATTTACATCATCTGCATAACCAAAATAACCATTTCTATTATTTTCACAATAAAATACATCGATACCATATTTTACAAATCTAGCGTAAAGAGTTATTGTATCCCCATCAGGTTGTATCATATTTATAGCTTGTTGAGACAGCGCTAATATCTTATATTCTCCAGTGGTGAAATCCTTCTTATAGAACCAACCACAAAAAATATAACCATCCTTACTCGGCTCTGATAGGTATATAGGGCCATCTCCGATGGAATATTCGGTTATAGCTTTGGGAGAATTTGTTCCTCCATCCAGATCATATTCAATCTTATATTTTTTAGTTTCTTCGCCGCCTTTGTTTTCGCCTGCAGCATATGCTTTTACTCCAAAACTCATAACAAAAGTGAAAACCATCGCACAAAGCAGAATTACATACTTCATTACACCCTTTGAACTTATCATTTTTTCTCTCCTTCAGCAGTTCCTTTTTTTAATAATTTAATATATTCATTCCTATTTACGGTTATACCACCCATACTTTCAAGATGATCAGTATGAAACTGACAATCGATGAATACAAATCCTTCTTCTTCAAGCATTTTAGCAAGAAGTATAAGGGCCACCTTGGAACCATTTTCGATTTCGGTAAACATGCTTTCTCCAAAAAAGCATTTTCCTATAACAACTCCGTATAGTCCACCGGCCATTTTCCCATCAATAAAGGATTCAACTCCCATTGCATATCCGGCTCTGTGAAGCGCCCCGTAAGCCTCTTCCATTTCATCTATTATCCATTCACCTTCGCATTTATGCACCATCCGACAGTGATGCATAGTATCAGAAAAGTCTCTGTTTATCTCTATCTTCACGTCATGCTTTTTAAAAAACTTTCTCATAGAATGTGATATATGAATATCCTTAGGAAGGATTATAAATCTTTCCGGAGGACTCCACCACAGGATCGGACTATCTTCATCATACCATGGAAATATACTATTTTGATATGCGGCAAGCAAACGTTCCACCCTCAGATCACCACCTATAGCAAGTAGTCCGTTGGATTCCGCCAAGGAAGGATCCGGAAAATCGATACTGTTTTTTGACAATCTGAAAACCGGCATTATATATCCCCTGTTTATGTTTTAACTACACTATTTATACTTCAACTACAAATTCATCCTCATTTGCGGAAAGTGTGATCTTTCCACCATCCTTCAGTTTTCCAAAAAGTATATCGTCGACCAGAAGCGGTTTTATCTCGTTTCTAATAACACGATCCACCTCTCTTGCTCCATACTCTCTGCTGATTCCCTTCTTTTGTATCAATGCCCGGGCCGCGCTGGTAGTACCTAGCTCGATATTTCTTTTATTCAGCATTTCTACAAGTTCTGAAAGTTTTTTATCCACAACCATGGATCCCATTTCGTCATCCATGGCATTGAACATTACTACCCGGTTCAGACGATTACGGAATTCAGGTTGAAATGTATTCTTTACCTCTTCTTCAAGAACACTCTTATCGGCATATCCCTGGATGAAACCAATGCTTGGCTTTCCTAAACGATTGGCACCGGCATTCGAAGTCATGATTATTATTACATTTCTAAAGTCTGCCTTTCGCCCCTGATTATCCGTCAGCGTTGCATAATCCATCATCTGCAGAAGCACATTGAATATGTCCGCGTGGGCCTTCTCAATCTCATCCATAAGAAGTACTGAAGAGGGGTTCTTTCGAATCTCCTCTGTAAGAAGTCCACCTTCCTCATAACCCACATATCCTGCAGGTGCACCTATGAGCTTTGCAACGGTATGTTTTTCAGCATATTCACTCATGTCAAAACGGATAAGCTTTACTCCCAGTTCCTTTGCAAGGGTTCTGGCTATCTCTGTTTTCCCGACTCCGGTTGGTCCGACAAAAAGAAGACTCGCCAGCGGCTTACCCTCCTCAAGAAGTCCTGCCCTGGAGAATTTGATTGCATTTACAACCTGTGCCACTGCTTCATCCTGACCGAAAACCTGCGATTTTATGCGAGTCTCCAGGGTTTCAAGTCCGGCGACATCATCTGTCTCCACAGTCTCAATAGGCACACGACAGATTTTCGTAAGCACTACATTTATCACATCTTTGCCAACCAGCTGCACATCGCTCTCCACCGGATGTAACTTTCGATAAGCTCCCGCCTCGTCTATCAGATCAATGGCCTTATCCGGAAGGAATCTTTCATTGATGTACTTCGCTGCCATCCCGACTGCGTATTCGAATAAGCCTTTTTCATAGCTGACTCCATGGAAGGTTTCATATTTTTCTCTGAGCCCCTCCAGTATCTCCACCGTTTCGGTCTCACTGGGTTCCCGTATCTCAACATTCTGAAATCTTCGTACCAGACTTTTATTTTTCTCAAAATACTTTTTATATTCGTCAAATGTAGTCGCCCCGATAAATCTTATATGCCCCTCCGAAAGATAAGGCTTTAACATATTCCCTGCATCAAAAGAACTCTCGCCCACAGCTCCCGCTCCGGCAAGATTATGTATTTCATCCAGATATATGATTGGTTTTTCTTCCTTTTCGATTTCTGAAAGAACCATTTTAAACCGCTTTTCAAAATCTCCGCGGTACTGGGTTCCTGCCAGCATGCCTCCAAGATCCAGTGCAAAAATTCTGCTACCTTGTATAGGTTCCGGAACTCTATTTTCCCTTATCTTCTGAACCAGTCCATAGGTTATAGCCGTTTTCCCAACTCCGGGTTCTCCTATATGAAGTGGATTATTCTTATCCTTTCGACAAAGGATTTGAATAGTTCTTTCTATCTCTGTTTCTCTTCCAATAAGTGGATTAGCATCCGTCAAAGTATCATTCAGACAAGGAGCAAAGAGCTTCCAGTCATTCTTTTTATCATTTTTCCTAACGGGGCTCATTTCAATATCTTCATCCTGATCATAAAAAGATTCATCTTCTATATTAGCTATTTCCCGGAAAAGATCTACTTCATCAACACCCTGAAGCTTCATATAATATGCAGCATAACAATCTTCATTCAGCCATATACCTTTTAGAATATGTCGCATTTGAACTTCATCACAGCCACTATTATCTGCCTGAGCCTCAGCATATTTAAGAATCCATTCTGTCATAAACGAAAGCTCCGGAGCTCCCTCTTCAGCCTTATCAACATACTGTTCAAGATATTCTGTCAGGTCTTCACCAAGTTCCTGAACAGATCCTCCGGCATATTCAAAAGCTCTGCAAAAGGTATCGTTAAATGTCATCGCCAGGAGCAGCCCTTCCGGAGTTATATATTCATATCTGTTTTTCTGGGCTTTTTCTGCAGCCGCATGAAGTATCTCCATAACTTCTTGGGATATTTCCATCTGTCTCCTATGCCTCCTCGATTGTCATTCTAAAAGGAAACCCTTCTGCCTTAGCTCTTTCAAGGGCTTTTGTTGTCTTTGTAAATGCAATATCATATGGATAAGTACCGACCACTGCCCGTCCATTTTTATGGACGAACATCATAAGCTGATTTGCAGTGGCTGAATCCTTTTTGAATATATCCATCAAAACAGAAACCACAAATTCCATAGTAGTGAAATCATCATTAAGCATAATAACATTATACTGCTTAGGTTCTCTTGTTTTTATATTTGTACTTTCCTTGGTTGATTCAAATGTTGACATGGCAATCCTCTTTTTTTACTCAATTATAGCATAATGTATTATATCACACTTGAGAATCTATCAAGAACATTTATCATTTCCGGCTCTAAATATGTTCTGCAACGCGCTTTAAATTCTGCCGGTATTTCATACATTCCCTCAGCCATTGCGCACGCTATGTCTGTAAGTGTATCGCAGTCGCCACCAAGAGAAACCGCATTTCTCACCACGTCCTCAAAATCCTTACCTTCGAGAAATGCTGTGATTGCCTCCGGAACTGTCTGCTGACAACTTTCAACATGATAATATGCCGGTCTGATATCATCACAGGTTCTGCTGAGATCATATCCGAATTCCTCCTCGACATACTTTTTGATATAAGCCTTGTCGTGACCATTTCTGGCAAGGAATATTACTAACGCTACGGCCTCTGCACCTTTGACTCCTTCCGGATGATTATGTGTCACTTCAGCTGTCCACCTTGCCACTTCTCTTGTCCTGTCCAGGGTATCATATAACCAGCCTGCTGCAGAAGCTCTCATGGCAGATCCATTTCCATAACTTCCATATGGTTCGGTCATCGGTGTAAATAACCATTTAAAGAACATTCCGCCATATCCGGCATCAGGGATTCTGTGTCCCCAGGTCTTAATTGACTTAATAAGAAGCTCCTTAACTTCAGCTTCAGCTGCATCAGTTCCGGCATCCATAAGTGCCTCAGCAACTGCTACTGTCATAACAGAATCATCAGTATAATCATTCTCCATTGTAAACAGATCAAACTCCTTTACCTTTGGACTTCTATCAAATTCAAATCTACTTCCTACGATATCTCCAATAATTGCTCCATACATAACTTGTACCTCCTTTAAATTTTTCTTCATTATAACCAAATGTTAAAAAAATATGGTCGCCTAAAAGGCGACCACATCAATCTGTCCATCTATGGAATTAATCACACATAGAATTCTTTCATATCGTCAATTCTGAGGCAGGCAAGATGTGCATTTTTATAATAAGGTTTAAAAACAGCACCACAATCTATATCATAGAAGTCACAGTTTTTCTTATCATCATGATAATGATAGATCCGACCATTATTATAGCTAAAGCCTTCTGCTATTGTCGGAGTATGACCTGCAATTATTATTGCATTTTCCTTGCCTCCAAATTCTATCGATTCATCTCTGGAATGCAGATAGAAGTCTTCCAGGTGCTCGTACTTAAACTTTTTATAGCCTTCAAGTTGTTTTAAGTTTTCCGCATATCCTGCATGAACCACTATCACTTCTCTGCCCTTTGATTCTGTCTTATATACATATGGCAGCTGCTCAAGCATCTTTCTCCACCTTATGGCTTTATTGAGAGTAATACCATCTTCCTTTTCCGCAATGATATTATTCAATGTATCATAATAGTCAAAATAATTTGCCACATCCTTATCATACCGGGTTAATGATATCTGTACCTTATCATATAGTCTGCAAAAATCTTTATAAGAATCATTATCACCCTTAAAGAATAGTTTTTTTGCCATTAGTTCCATTATCAGAATATACTCAATAAATTCTTTATCATGATTTCCTAACAGCATAATAACATTATCCGGACGATTTACCAGCCATTCCAGCATTTCAAAATTCTGGCTACCACGATCCATATAATCACCGGCCAAAACCAAGGTATCACTATCTTTAAACCGTATTTTTTTCAGCATCCGCATAAAGCCATTAAAACACCCGTGCAGATCACTCATTACATATGTACTCACACAGTTTTCTCCCTATATGTTTTCTTCGACTACTTTCTGCATATAAGCCTTCTTCCTGTCATCCGCCAGAATACGAAACTGATAGTAAAAGAGTTTTATAAGTATTTCTTCAGCTGTGTTCTTCCCCAGGTTCCGTATCCTCAGAAGCTGCTTCTTGCTTGACTCATTCTCCTTCGTATATACGCCATTCACCAGATGAC
>JAILMQ010000070.1 GCA_024692605.1 Eubacterium sp. | reverse complement strand
TTGATAATAAGTTCGTTTTAGTAGTAAGTTTTAATGATGACTATATCAGGTATTATGATCCGATAGAAGGTAAAGAGGAAAAGGTCCTCAGATACCGTTTCCAGATGAAATGTAATGAAAATGACAATGAATTTTATACTTTTGTTAAATAATTAACAGAGTATGCCAAAATGAGTTTAATACTTCACTTTTTCTTCACATTTTATACCTATCTTCTTCATAATTACTTGTTATATTAAAGATGTTCCAAATGAAGGATTCTATACCTTCCCCCACATTTTTTCATACTAGGAAGCCGCCGAGAGGCGGCTTTCTTTGTTGTACTTTTAGTTTGAAATTGTTTGACACTATTATTTAATGATGGTACGATATCGTCTGTATTTTTATCTAGAAAGAGGAATTATTATGAAGGTACCATTTATAACTAAGGAACAAGTCGAAGAAATTGTGAAAACATACCCCACTCCGTTTCACATTTATGATGAAAAGGGCATAAGAGAAAATGCGAGAGCTCTTAATAAAGCCTTTTCCTGGAATAAGGGATATAAGGAGTATTTTGCTGTTAAGGCAACGCCTAATCCTACAATTCTTAAGATTCTTCATGAAGAGGGCTGTGGAACTGATTGCTCATCTATGGCTGAACTTATTCTTTCAGAACGTTCAGGCATTTTAGGAGACGATATCATGTTTTCGTCAAATGATACTCCTGCTGAAGAATTTATTAAGTGTGCTGAGCTTGGTGGAACCATTAACCTTGATGATATAACACATGTGGATTTTGTATGTAAGGCTCTTAACGGAAAAATGCCTCGTAAGATGTCCTGCCGTTTTAATCCGGGTGGAGTTTTCACTCTCGGAAAAAGTGGAGAGGGCTTCCAGGTAATGGATACTCCCGGTGATTCCAAATACGGAATGACGGAAGATCAGATTATTGAAGCTATTAAGAAGTTAAAAAGTCTTGGTGTTGAGGAAATAGGAATTCATTCTTTCCTTGCCAGCAACACAGTAACAAATGAATACTATCCTACACTTGCAGGAATTCTTTTTGAACTTGCAGTCAGAATTCAGCAGAAGGCAGGAGTTAAACTTTCCTTTATAAATCTTTCCGGTGGAGTGGGAATTCCATATACACCTGATAAAGAGCCAAATGATATTGCAGTTATAGGAGAGGGAGTTCATAAGAAGTTTGATGAGATTCTTGTTCCTGCAGGAATGGGTGATGTTTCTATCTACACTGAACTTGGAAGATTCATGCTTGCACCTTATGGTCATCTTGTTACTAAGGCAATTCATGAGAAACATATATATAAAGAATATATCGGAGTTGATGCCTGTGCGGCAAATCTTATGAGACCTGCAATGTATGGTGCATATCATCATATTACAGTTCTTGGTAAGGAAGATGCTCCTCTGGATCATGTATATGATGTAACCGGTTCTCTCTGTGAGAATAACGATAAGTTTGCAATTGACAGAGAACTTCCTAAGATTGATATTGGTGACTTCCTTGTAATTCATGATGCGGGAGCACATGGTCATTCCATGGGATATAACTATAATGGTCGTCTCTGGTCAGCAGAGCTTCTCCTCAGAGAAGATGATTCAGTAATACAGATCAGAAGACCTGAGACAATAGAAGATTATTTTGCAACCCTTGACGGATATTGGGATATTTAAGGAGAGTATTAGTGATAGCTATTAGTTATGAAAAGCTGGAAATACTTGCCGAAGATCTGGATAAGGAACGTAAAGAATTAAATAAATCAATAAAAAACATAGGAAGTATCATGCAGATGCTTCCTATGTTTTGGAATTCAGATGTTTGCAGTAAGTATATTACCGATTATTCAAATAAAGAAAAAGATGTTAAAGAAATGATCCGCTTTCTTGAGGATGTGTCCGATAACATGAAAGCAATCAGTAAATACTGTAAGGATCTGAAAGATAATCAAAGTTTAGAATAATTATTATTCAGCAGTAGTTATCGGCTCCGGATAATCAACTCCCAGAGTATCTACTGTTACTGTCTTCATAACCTGGGGAACAACCGGCTTATCAGCCCATCCTGTTTTGGTTAAGGCGATTCTGTCTACAACGTCCTGACCTTCAATTACCTTTCCGAAGGCGGCATAATCGCCATCAAGATGTGGAGAGTCTGCGTGCATTATGAAGAACTGAGAACCTGCACTGTTAGGCATCATTGAACGAGCCATGGAAAGTACTCCCACAGTGTGCTTAAGGTCATTCTTAAAACCGTTGGATGAAAACTCCCCCTTAATTCCATAGCCCGGACCACCGGTACCACGTCCATCAGGATCTCCACCCTGAATCATAAATCCTGGAATTACTCTATGGAAAATAAGTCCATCATAAAATCCCTTCTTAATAAGAGATATAAAATTATTTACAGTGTTTGGTGCGATGTCGGGATAAAGCTCTGCTTTAATAATTCCGCCATCTTCCATTGTGATAGTTACAATAGGGTTTGACATTTCTGCTTCCTCACTTTCAAAAATTATAGGTCCATTCTAACATTTTAATAATTAACAGACAAGGTCATAAATAACTCTGTAAATTTGGATAAAATGCTCAGTAATTTTGTATTGTAAACATGTAGTCCCTTATGTTAGTATATTTCATGTCACTAAAAATGATATATATTCAGGAGGAATTGGAATGAAAAAAGTGGAACTTGCTAAGGAGATCGGAGCTACTTCTTACCCGGGAAGAGGTATCGTGATCGGATGCACTCCGGACGGTAAAAAAGCAGCTATTGCTTACTTTATTATGGGACGTTCTGAGAACAGCCGTAACAGAGTATTTGTTACAGAAGGTGAGGGAATCAGAACAGAGGCCTTTGATCCATCAAAGATGGAGGATCCAAGCCTTATAATCTATGCACCTGTAAGAGTAAGAGGAAATGATACTATTGTAACAAATGGTGATCAGACAGATACTATTTTTGAAAACATGGATCAGGGAGATACATTTGAAGAATCTCTCAGAAACCGTGAGTTTGAGCCTGATGCTCCAAACTATACTCCAAGAATTTCCGGTGTTCTTCATATTGAAGATGGATACACATATGAGATGTCAATTCTGAAGTCTAACAACGGTGATCCTGATCAGTGCCTCAGATTCACATTTAGCTATGATAATCCTAAGGCAGGAGAGGGACATTTTATTCATACATATATGGGTGACGGAAATCCACTCCCAAGCTATGAGGGTGAGCCTACACCTGTTGAGATTCCGACAAATGATCTTGATGAGTTTACTGATCTGGTTTGGAATGCTCTTAATGAAGATAACAAGGTTTCACTTTTTACAAGATTTATTGATATAGATACAAATAAAACTGAGACTCGTATTGTTAATAAGAATAAATAAGAATAGGAGAGTAGAATGAACGAATTAGAACTTAAATATGGATGTAACCCTAATCAGAAGCCTTCAAGGGTATATATGAAGGATGGAAGTGATCTTCCATTTACAGTACTTTGTGGAAAGCCGGGATATATAAATCTTCTGGATGCATTTAATGGATATCAGCTGGTAAAGGAGCTTAAGGTTGCAACGGGCCTTCCTTCAGCAACATCCTTTAAGCATGTTTCTCCGGCAGGTGCTGCAGTGGGACTTCCACTTACAGATATAGAGAAAAAGATTTACTGGGTGGATGATATGGGAGAGCTTAGCCCGCTTGCATGTGCTTATGCAAGAGCAAGAGGAGCAGACAGAATGTCATCCTTTGGAGATTTTATCTCTCTTTCAGATCCATGTGATGCTGATACAGCAAGACTCGTAAAGAGAGAAGTATCAGACGGAATCGTTGCTCCGGGATATACAGACGAAGCTCTTGAGATTCTTAAATCAAAGAAAAACGGAAACTATTGTGTAATCCAGATCAATCCTGATTATAAGCCGGCTCCATCTGAGACAAAGGATGTTTACGGCGTTACATTTGAACAGGGAAGAAACGAGCTTGTTATAGATGAAAACTTCTTCTCTAATATAGTAACAGAAGCTAAGGATCTTCCTGAGTCAGCTAAGATTGATCTTACAATAGCAATGATCACACTTAAATATACACAGTCGAATTCAGTTTGCTATGTTAAGAATGGTGCAGCTATTGGAATCGGTGCAGGACAGCAGTCACGTATTCACTGTACAAGACTTGCAGGTGATAAGGCAGATAAGTGGTTCCTTCGTCAGTCACCTCAGGTTCAGAATCTTCCTTTCAAGGCAGACATAAGACGTGCTGACAGAGATAATACAATTGATGTTTATATCAGTGATGATTATGAAGATGTTATCGGCGACGGTGAGTGGCAGAAGTACTTTACAGAGCAGCCTGCAGTATTTACAAGAGAAGAGCGTAAGGATTGGCTTAAGAAGAATACAGGAGTTTCTGTAGGATCGGATGCATTCTTCCCATTTGGGGATAATGTAGAAAGAGCTCACAGAAGCGGTGTGGAATATATCGCTCAGCCGGGTGGATCTATCAGAGATGATAATGTTATCGAAACATGTAATAAGTATGGAATAGTAATGAGCTTCACAGGAATCAGACTTTTCCATCACTAATCCGAATTCATTATTTTACATCATTAATACATATAATTATAGCCAATGGTTAGCCGGGAGTATTCCCGATAAACCATTGGCTATTTTTTATGTCAGCTTATTGATTATTTTGTATAGTAGAATGTCTCAGTCCTTGTGTTGCCATAGGTTTCCATGTAATCTCTGGTTCTACGTATTGTCCAGTATCCGTAATCCGGATCATCCTTATCCGGCTTGAATGAATATGTTGTATTGGAATCGTGGTAAGAATAATCATCCTTATATCCACGTGATATGGTAGTGATAGTGAACTTCTTTGTAGTCTCATTATAGCTGTATGTAGTACTTGTTCTGATAAAATGTATCTGAATAACACCTATCCTGAAACAGAAATCTATATAGGTTATAAAGATAACTTCTACGGAACAAGTACT
>JAILMQ010000039.1 GCA_024692605.1 Eubacterium sp. | reverse complement strand
CGAAGCTTCAGCAAGCTCTTTAACCTGCTCAGGTTTTCTGCAACCACACATAGGAACAACTCCCTTGCTAGCACAAAATGCCATAGCAACCTGTGGCACCTTTATATCATGACGCTCTGCAACCTTTATCATAACCTTGTACAGTCCGGTTAACTTCTTAACCCTTCTTTTAAATACAAACTTCATGGAAGATTTCTTAGGAATTCTTGGGTCCACGAGAAGCCCCTCTTCTAGAACGGCCCAACCCCAGAAGGAAATATCATTATCCTTACACCACTGAAGAAGCCCATTTTCTTCCCACTCTCTACATATTATGCTGTAATGATTCTGAACTCCGTAGAGTGGAATTCCTGCATTATCTAAAATGGCCTTTGACTTCTTACATTCCTCCAGAGTGAAGTTTGAAATACCAATGTACTTTATCTTGCCTTCCCTGTATAGCTCTATTATCTCATTTAAATGATCATCTATATCCGTAGGAAGATGAAGCCAATATATATCCACATAGTCTCTTTTAAAATCATCCAGATCCTTCATCAAAGACTTTCTGACACATCCCGGCTTATAATGAGTAAACGGAGTATACTTCGCAGATATTATTATATCATCTGTTCCAAAATCTCCAATCATTTTTTGAGCCTTACCGAGCCCATAATCCCGGGCCAGATCATAGATTGGAATGTCCTTTTCTTGTGCCATCTTCATCGCACTCTTTAGAACATCATCATCCACCGAACTACCCCTCATAGCCTTCTCATAAAGGGCGCTTCCCCATGCATTTGTTCCAATTACAGCTGTTGCTTTTAATATATCCATTCTTTTAGTTCTCCTTATACATTAAAGTGAGATATTTCTCACTTTTAATATTATGCATTATAAGAGGATCTGTCAAGAATATTTTGTTACATATAAGAAAACCACTAGAATATTTTCCCTAGTGATTTATCTTATTTCATACTCTATTTATCTATCAGATTTGTCATAGACTTCAGACTTATTAAAATGGTAGAACCATTATGGAGTATTGCAGTCATCGTTGGCTGAAGAACGCCAACTGCACCAAGCATTATAAGTCCGGCATTGAAGCCAACTATGTTTCGATAATTACCTTTCATTCTCTTTTGAAGTTCTACTCCCAGCTGCCTTAATACTACTAAGCTGCTGAGATCATCTTCTGATATCATTATATCAGCGACCTCTCTTGCTATAGCTGCTCCACTATTTATGGCAATTCCTGCATCAGCAACAGATAGCGCCGGCGAATCATTTACTCCATCACCTATCATTATGCAGGATCGACCTGCCCTATGTTCTTCTTCAACAAATGCAGCCTTATCTTCAGGCAGAACCTGAGCTCTAACTTCGTCCACTCCCAGTTCTCTTGCAACACGCTTTGCGACTCTGCTGCTGTCACCTGTGAGCATTACGACTCGAAGTCCCAGTAATCTAAGGTTTTGAATTACCTCCTTTGCTTCCGCCTTTACCGGATCATCAATCAAGATTACAGCCTTTACTTTTCCACCGATTGCCATATACAGATGAGAATATTCATCAGACAGATTCTCAAACTTTTCCTTTTCATCTTCTGATATAATACATCCCTCATCTTCAAAAACGAAATGATAGCTACCTATTACAACCTTCTCTCCGTCAATGGAGCTAGCGATTCCATGAGCAACTACATATTCAACCTTGGAATGCTTTTCTTCATGGACAAGGCCTTTTTCCTCTGCCGCCTTTACAACCGCATTTGCCATACTATGTGGATAATGTTCTTCGAGACAAGCAGCAAGACGGAGCATTTCATCCTTATCCGCTCCGTCAAATGTAACTATATCCTTCACAGATGGACAGGCATAGGTAAGTGTTCCTGTCTTATCAAATACTATAGTGTCCGCCTCAGCCACCTTTTCAAGGAACTTTCCACCCTTTACAGATATGTGATGCTGGCCAGCTTCCCTCATTGCAGAAAGAACTGCTATCGGTATAGAAAGCTTGAGTGCACAGCAAAAATCAACCATAAGTATTGATGTAGCCCTTGTTACATTTCTAGTCAGTAGATATGTAAGCGCTGTGGCACCTAATGTATATGGAACGAGTCTGTCCGCCATCTTAAATGCATTTTCCTCTGCAGTTGACTTAAGCTTTTCTGACTCTTCTATCATCTGGGTTATACGGTCATACTGTCCGGAGCCCTGAGTCTTCTTAACCGAGACTTTTATCTCTCCCTCCTCAAGAACAGTACCGGCATAAACATATCCACCCACTTCCTTATGAACAGGTAAGCTTTCTCCGGTAATGGATGCCTGATTTATCTCAGCCACTCCGTCTATTATCACTCCATCGAGAGGTACCATATTTCCGGTTCGGACAACTACTATATCATCTTTATTCACATGATTGATTCCTACCAGAATTTCTTCGCCATCTTCATTAACCTGCCACACTTTATCAACATTTAAAGCCATGGAACTTGCAAGATCAGCAACTGACTTTTTTCTGGTCCATTCGTCCATCAGGTCACCAACACTTAGTAGGAATATAACGCTTCCTGCCGTATCGAAGTCTCTTCTTAGCATAGAAACTAAGATGCTGGTTGCATCTAAAACTGATACCTTCAGCTTTCCCTTAGCAAGACTCTTTAATCCCTCCCAGATGTAAGGAATCGATTTAACTACTGTTATAACGTTCCTGATAGACATTGGTAAAAATAATCTCGATATTGCACGTCTGGCTATGAGATAAAACATTCTATCCTGATAACTATGAGTAAGCTCTCTTCCTGTATGTTCCGGAACAGCCACCTCAGTACTTGTCAGATTAAATGTAGCCAGTTGATTTATCAGATTATCTCTATACTTTTGCTGATACCGAATAGTTGCATCAGAAGTTCTTTCACTGACCTTAACCTCGCTTACATATGGCAGGCCAAGCAGAAAATATTCCACCTTATCTGCTTCATCACAGGTCATATATTTTCGGAAGAGATGAACTCTCATTCTGTTTTTTGATTCATGTAATATCTTACATCTCATATTATGCACCAGCTACAATAGCATCTTCATCTGTCACTTCAGCTCCGTCAGACTCCAGTTCTGCAAGTCTTTCCTCAGCTTCAGCTATAACAGCTTTAGCATCCTCTATTTCCTTCTGTCTCTCTTCCTCACGGCGCTTTTCATTTATCTCCTGAGCATCTGCCTTGATATCTCCACAATTTTCCTTGAGAGTTGTAGCTGTCTCCATAACTGTATCTGCACATCTCATAACAGCAGCTGTCACATGAGTATATGCCTTCTTCGCATCCTTACTACTGAGAATCTTTACTCCTGCAGAACCCAGAAGCGCTCCACCTAAAACCATACATAAATGTTTAACTTCGAACATAATTCGTACCTCCTGTTTAATCCACCTATAATGTGTCTTTTAATTCATTTCTATCCTACTATTATGATGCCCATTGACGCAATTTAATGTTTGTTCATAAAGTCGCACATTTTTTACCTCAAGTTAAATAAAGGTGGTTCTATTAAACTATCTGAAAAATAGTCAAATGATTATTTTATATTTATTACAATATTTTTTATAGAATAACTGTAATAAAACAATGTACAACAATGATTAGACACATAATTTTTCTATTAAACGAATTAAACTTTTTTTATTTCATCTTAAATATCTCATCGCAGCATTTAAGCCAACTTCCATGAAACCGCTTCTCGTCTTTCCGAAACAAAGCTCTTATATATTCCTTCTTTTTTTATAAGCTCGTCATGGGTGCCAATCTGAACTATCCGGCCTCCATCTATAACAAGTATCTGATCTGCATTTCTTACAGTCTTTAATCTATGTGCAATCATAATGATTGTTTTATCTTTTGTCAGTTCTTCAACAGCCTTGGTAAGCTCTGCTTCATTTTCCGGATCAACATTTGCTGTTGCTTCATCAAGAATTATGATTGGACTATCTTTCATAATTGCTCTTGCTATGGATATTCGCTGTTTCTCACCTCCCGAAAGAGAAGCTCCTCCTTCGCCAATCACCGTATCATATCCTTCCGGAAGATTCATTATAAAGTCATGGCACCTGGCCTTCTTTGCCGCCTCTATAACTCTCTCCATAGATGCATCCGGCTCACCAAATCGTATGTTATTTGCTATGGTGTCCTCAAACAGATATACTCTCTGGAATACAAAACTAAAGTTTTTCATCAAACTGTCAAAACTATAATCCTTAACATTCCTGCCACCCAAAAGCACTTCACCCCCATCTACATCCCAGAATCTGGACATAAGACTTACCAATGTTGTTTTACCACCACCTGATGGACCAACAATCGCTGTTGTCGTATTTGCCGGGATTTTTACAGAGATATCATCGATGATCTTTCTATCCTCATAGGCAAATGAAACATTTTTCATTTCTATGTCCAAACCATCAGGTTTTATATCTTCTCCATCAACATCCATAGGAGGAATCGAAAGAACTTCATTTCCCTTTTCAACTATGATATCAACATTCCTTATCAGGGCCGAGAAACCTCCCATAAGATCCAGACTCTCGTAAACCATAAAAGATGATATAACCAAAAGAATCGCATATAGAAGAGATAAGGAACCATTCAGATAAAAACATATGGCAGCCAGTGATATTAGAACTCCTGTAAGCTTTGTTGTAATTCCCTGCAGGCACATGTATGGAATAACTGCATATTCCAGCTTTGTATCGGATGCCTTTTTTTCTGTAATGGAACTCTCCAGTTTTTTTGCAGTCTTATCCGTGAGATTATAATTCTTTACCTCCGCAATACCCTGTACATATTCGATTACTGCACTCACCAGTCCCTCATCAGCACGCGCTTTTCTTGGAGCTATTGGAAGAGTCGATTTCTGCATCATTGTATTAAAGAAAGAAAAGATTATTACACCTAATAGCAATATCAATGCTATACGCCAGTCAAAGAATAGAAAACAAAGAAAGATTACAAAGGTCGTTACGAGCCCCTGCGTTGTCATCATAACAACTAATGTTGCTACATCCGCAAGTTGTTCCATCGTATTAGTCGTAATATTGGTAATCTGGCCAAGACTATTTGCGTTAAAATAACCCATAGGAAGATATCTTAAATGTTCCGCTATCTCTATACGTTTTGCACTACTTGTGTTGTAACTGCCTTCACACTGAAGCATCGTAGTCTTTAAACCTACCAGTACCTGACCCAATATGGAGATACCCATAATTATTAAAGATGTCCAAACATTTTTCATCGACATGTTATTCTCAAGTATACCCTGTAATACCACTCCAATTGCAGGTATTCGTAGCATAGAAAACATTGCTTTAAGTATTCCTAAAGCGAGTGCTGTGTATAGTTTTCTTCTGTTCTCTTTGTCACAGAAATCAAAATATTTTTTTAAGGTCTTAAACATTATGCTACCTCCGAATCTTTGGCTGAAATATGAGCTTCCCACATATCGTGGTAAAGTCTTGAATCACGTAGCAGTTTCTCCTGTCTGCCAGCCATTTCCACTCTTCCATCGTTAATAACGATAATCTGGTCTGCTGATGTAATCGTCGAAAGTCTGTGAGCAATCACAATGAGTGTTTTTCCTTTAATCAGCTTCGCAACTGAGGCTTGTACCAATGCTTCATTTTCCGGATCTGTA
>JAILMQ010000034.1 GCA_024692605.1 Eubacterium sp. | reverse complement strand
TGCATGATTCTGAATCACATTAACACCATTATCATCTTCAGCCTGACCGGAAACAACTATTGACTCCAGCCCTGAACATTCGGCAAGAAGATTAAAAGCTGCAGCATAACCGGAACAAACAGCCTTTTTATTGACATCTATTATATTAAGTGGCATAATTCTTTAAGTGTTCTAATTTGTATCACATTTATTTTGAAATATTATTATAAATAGAAAAGAGGCGTATTATTAATGGCAACACAGAAAGGTAACTTATCAATTAATAGTGAGAATATATTCCCTATAATTAAGAAGTGGTTATATTCTGATCATGACATTTTCATCCGTGAGCTTATTTCAAATGGCGTTGATGCTATTACTAAGCTTAAAAGACTTGATTCAATGGGTGAGGCAGAAGTTGAGGATGATGTAAAGTATAAAGTAACAGTATCATCCAGTCCTAAGGATAAGACCATTACATTTGAAGATAATGGTATAGGAATGACTAAGGAAGAGGTTGAGAAATATATTAATCAGATAGCTTTTTCAGGTGCTGCTGATTTCCTTGAGAAATATAAAGATAAGGATCAGAGTGAACAGATCATAGGTCATTTCGGACTTGGTTTTTATTCAGCATTTATGGTTGCTGATAAGGTTACTATTGATACACTTTCTTATCAGGATGGGGCCGAAAGCGTACATTGGGAAAGTGATGGTGGACTGACCTATGAGTTAAGTGAAGGAAATAAAAATACACGTGGTACTGTTATAACACTTTATCTTTCAGATGATTCCCTTGAATTCTGTAATGAGTTTAAGATTAAAGAGGTTATTAATAAGTATTGTTCCTTTATGCCTGTTGAGATTTACTATATCAATGAAGATAAAGCTAAAGAAGAAGTAGAAAAGGAAATTGAAGCTGAGGCTAAAGTTATAGATGAGAAAAAGGCTGAAGCTAAGAAGAAAGCTAAGGCTGAGGAAGATGCTCTTATTGGTGGAACATCTGATGAGACAGATGAAGCTGATGAAGATGAAGCTGATGAAGATGCTCCTAAGCCATTAAATGATATTCATCCACTTTGGACAAAGGCTCCATCAGATTGTACAGAAGAGGAATATATTGATTTCTATCAGCATGTATTCCTTGATTTCAAGAAGCCTCTTTTCTGGATACATCTGAATATGGATTATCCATTTAATCTTAAGGGTATTCTTTACTTCCCAAGAATTAATCCTAACATGGATAAGTTAGAGGGTACTGTAAAGCTTTATAATAATCAGGTATTCGTTGCAGATAACATTAAAGAAGTTATTCCGGAATTCCTGCTTGTACTTAAGGGAGTAATTGATTGTCCGGATCTTCCGCTTAATGTATCAAGAAGTGCTCTTCAGAATGACGGCTTTGTAGCTAAGATATCTGATTATATTACCAAGAAAGTTGCTGATAAGCTTATTGGTATGTATAAGAATCATAAAGAGAATTATGAAAATCTCTGGGATGATCTTAGTCCATTCATCAAGTTTGGATGTCTTAGAGACAACAAATTCGATGAGAAGATGAAGGATTATATGATATTCAAGAACCTTGATGAAAAGTATATTACACTTCCTGAATATCTTGAGGGTGCTAAGGAAACACATGAGAATCAGGTATTCTATGTATCAGATGCTGAGACTCAGGCTAACTATATCCAGATGTTCAAGGATGAGAAGATTGATGCAATCTATCTTACACATAATATTGATAATCCTTACATCACTATGATGGAAGCAAGAGATGACAAGGTTAAGTTTGCCCGCATCGACTCAGATGTAAGCGCATCCTTCAAGGGCGAGGCACTTTCAGAAGAGGATGAAAAGAAATTCACAGATTCTCTGACAGAAACCTTTAAGAAAGCACTTGGTAAAGAAGAGATAAAGATCAAGGTAGAATCTCTTAAAGATGAGAATGTTTCATCAATGCTTACTCAGTCAGAGGCTGACAGACGTATGGCTGAAATGATGAAGCTGTATTCCGATGCAGGTATGGGAATGCCTGGTATGAACTTTGGTGCCAATGCCGAAACACTTGTACTTAATTCCAACAACAAGCTTGTTAAGTATGTACTTGATAATCCGGAAGAAGAGATAACACCAACAATCTGCTGCCAGCTTTATGATCTTGCAGTACTTGCCAACAAACCACTTACTGCAGAAGAACTTACAAAGTTCGTAGCCCGCAGCAATGAAATACTTGCAAAACTCATATAATAAAAAACCACGGTGGCCTTCACCGTGGTTTTTCTATGCGTCGATGCCATGGGACAGTCCCCATGGCATCGTATTTTTTCTTAGAAATGTATTAAAGCATGTGCTGGCTAATATATTTACATTTTATAGAAAATCATAGCCGGTTTTCGGGATTTAGACTTCTTTTCAAGCAAGTATTGGCTAAGATTTTTGTGTTTTATAGAAAATCATAGCCGATTTTCGGGATTTAGACTTTTTTTCAAGCAAGTATTGGCTAAGATTTTTGTGTTTTATAGAAAATCATAGCCGGTTTTCGGGATTTAGACTTCTTATCAAGCGAATATTGGCTAAGAAAATAACGTTTTATAGAAAATCATAGCCGGTTTTCGAAAATTAGGCTTCTTATCGATGCCAAGGGGAGACAGTCCTCTTGGCATCGTTTTTTGTGTCCTTTTTGGACACCAATTGAAAGTGGTCATATATTAAAATATTTGTATTGATTATTGTTTATGAGGAGGTATCTGGTATGGACGACAATATGAATAATATTAACAATATGGATAACATGAACAACAATATTAATAACATGGGAAATCAGCAACCACAGTATAATCAGATGCCTGATTATAACCAGCAGATGCAAAATAATCAGATTCCAAATTACAACCAGCAGGGTTATCAAAATCAGTATCAGAATAATCAGCAGACCCCTTCTTTTAATGTGCCTAATTATACGCAAACTGCATATGATGTGAGAAAAACAGGCAATTCTGGTTTGGGTATAGCAGCATTGATTTTTTCAATTCTGGGATGCACCGCTGTTATTGGTTTTATTCTGGCGGTTATTGATCTCTTAGATAAAAAGAGTGGAAAAAAGAAGAATTGTTCTGCTTTGGCTCTAGGAGTTTGTTTTATGTGGGCACTGATTATTATTCCAAATAAAATTGATAAATATGTCGAAAGAAGAAAATTGGAGAAAGAATCTTCAACTATTGTTGAAAGAACTTTTACTGCCAGTCAGACTGAAA